>CAJWWL010000098.1 GCA_913048125.1 uncultured Opitutia bacterium
ATCGACGAAGAAGCTGCTTCTTGCTTATAATTATCTACTTCTGACTTGCTTTATATTTCCTGGCAATCATTTGTAATGCCGATTTTTTGCTGCTAGAAATTTATATATTTCCAATTACTTGTCAGTATTTCCCTCAGTTTTTAAGCGATTATGCTTGTGCCTCCTCGGTGCGGGATTGCTCGCCTTTGGATTGTTTGCACAGGAAATAAAGCCAAGCTTCGATGAAATCTCACGATTACAAGCTGCTTATCTGAGGAATCTCGGCGAATATACACGGTGGCCTGACTCGGTACAATTTATCGACAGGGGAGTTACCATAGGGGTTGTTGGAAGAGACTCAAAAGGAGTTGGTAGGATCCTCGATTATGGTGTCCAGATTGTGGATATTAAGATCAAAGGAAAAGTTCCAAAGATCGTTAAATTCCCAGATTCGAAGGCAAGTGGCATTACTGAATGCGACATTTTGTTTGTACTGGCATCCGAACGAAGCCGAGTTGAAAGTTTGTTAAAATCGCTGGAAGGAAAACCAATCCTTACGGTTTCTGAAATTTCCGGCTTTGCTTCTAAGGGAGGCATGGTCGAGCTTACACAGACTGGAAGTTCAAAAGTCCGTGTCACTCTCATATTAAATCCTACAATTTCTGAGAAAACTGGAATCAACTTCAGCTCTAGGTTACTAGGGCTCAAGAAAGGAGTAAGGGTTGTAAAGCCATGAAGGTGATTAAATCCATACTTGCCCTTCTGGTTCTGCCTCTACTCGCAGGGGTTTCCGGACTACACGCTTTGGAGCACGGTTTCACACCAGAGGAAGAGCTCAGAATTCGTGAAGCCTTTAGCAAGTCCCTCGAGGAACTTGTCGAAATGGAAGTAACCTCCGTGACTGGCATCGAACACGAGTGGATCGAAACCCCAGCCGCTGTACACGTCATCACAGGTGAGGACATTCGTCGCAGCGGACATCGCCACCTTGCGGAGATTCTCCGGATGGCTCCAGGCATGAATGTCGGTAGGATCGACTCATGGCATTGGGCTGTTACGGCGCGGACCTTCAATGATGTCTGGGTTGGTAAACAGCTAGTGCTCGTTGATGGTCGTGAGATTTATGGTCAATGGTTCTCAGGTGTCTTCTGGGAGTTTGAGGATCTTCCAATCGATCTGATCGACAAAATAGAAATCATTCGAGGCCCAGGTGCCACCGTATGGGGCATCAATGCCATGAACGGCGTCATTAACATCAAGACCAAGAAGGCAGCCGATATTGATGGTACAACCGTTACTGGTGGGTTTGGTACGGATGGCCTTGGTTTTGGAGAGTTTGTTCGTGCTGGAGAACTCGATATTGGAGGTAACTACAGCATCTGGGGTAGATTTAATACCACACCTGCGAGTATCTCTCTTGATGGCTCAGACTCTCATGACTCTTGGAATTCAGGGAGGGTTGGTATTCGCGCTGATTTTGGTAGAGAAGGGCGCTACTACTCCCTACTTGCTGACTATTTCCAAGGAAGCTACGAAGCCGAACCTGTCAGCCCGAATTTAACTGAACTAGACTTTACTTCCCCAACCCTCACAAAAACCACAGTGCTGCCAGCCTATACCGGCAACAGCGCTGCGGAGACTCTAAATCTTCAGTTGATGGCTGGCGGTCTTCTAGACAATGGCGTAAAGTGGGATCTCAATACCTTCTATTTCACTAGGTATCACGACCATTTGGACAACTACGGTATTCGTTTAGAAGAAGACACCTTTGCTATCGATTTACGTGCTAACTACGTTGCTGGTGCACACAACCTTATGTTTGGTTCAAGCTATCGTTACCAGCACTTAGGTAGCACAACTAAAGTTCATCCTGACCTCACCTTCATTGGTGCAACCAAACAGTCAAACTTCCCTGAGGACCAGCAGTTGGACACTTATCAAGGCTTCCTTCAGGATACTATCAACCTCGGTAACGATCTGAACTTAATGGTAGGCACTAAGTTTGAGAACAACGAATACACTGGCAGCGAATGGCTCCCTGGTGCTCGCCTTTGGTGGACTGGAGTTCCGAACCGTACCCTCTGGGCCTCTGCTTCCAAGGCAGTTCGAATGCCCTCTTTCTACTTAAACAGCGGAGAATTTACATTGCACTACATCCAAGGTGAACTTCTCAACCCTGCTTTTGCAGGTCTCTATCTGCCATACACTTTGTACGGCAATGAAGATCTTGGTCCCGAAGTGCTCAAATCCTATGAAATCGGTTGGCGCGAGCAACTTCGTAGCGACTTGGTATTGGATGCAACCGCCTTTATTTACGACTACGAGGACCTCCTTCTCCTGCCGCAAGGTGATCCAGGAGCACAAGACCTTGATTTGTCCGGCCCATTACCAGCACTACGTCGCACATTCTCCAATAGTGACAATGCTGAGGCCTATGGTATCGAAGGTGCATTAAGTTGGCAGGCTACTGAACAATGGAAAATCGATGCATCCTACAGTTGGACGCGCTTCAATCCTAGTGGGCCTAACGGTGCCGCTATTGAGGGTATTGACCCAGAGCACAAGTGGCAGGTTCGCTCTACCTACGAGTTGCGTGAAAATCTAGACCTTCATCAGGGGCTCTACTTCGTGGATGAGATTCCTCGCTACAACATTGATTCCTACCTGCGTCTTGATTTAGGTATGACCTGGCGACCCAATGCTACCACCGAATTAGGGTTCTGGGGACAGAACCTCCTCGAGTCTACTCACGAGGAGTATCACAGTGAATATTACAAGAAGGCTAAGACTGGTGTAGGACGTTCCTTCTACATCACTGTCCGCAAGAAATTCTGATTTCGTTCAGGCAAGCCCCATCTGCAAGCTTACCGGTTGGCGTCTAAAAGTCTGCAACTGAATCTCTATAGGCCTTAGCTTAAAAAGTCATCTGACCTTTTTACGAAGTGACCTTGAAAAACTTTCGCTTACCACACTGCACAATAGTTTCCCCATTTGGTTGTGGTATCTTGCCATTTGGGTCCTCGAAGCGCTTCCCGTCGGTCTTAACTGCTCCTTGCTTGATAAGCCGTCGTATTTCACCTTTCGACCCGAATTGGCCTGTAGCACCAAGGAGGTCAACAAGTGATTTCTCGTTGTTCTCTCCGGCTTGTTCTGACCACGATATTTCGGTCATTTCATCCGGGTTCTCCTTCTTGGCAAAAACGGCTTCGAACTGATTTCGCTCGTGTTTGCCTGCATCTTCTCCGTGGAACTTTGAAGTCAGACGCACCGCGAGTTGCTTTTTAGATTCCATTGGATGTTGCTGCTTGAGTTGAGCGATTTCAGAATCTGACGCTAGCAGCAGCAATGCATAGTAGTCCCACATTACTTCGTCGTTAATAGACATGATCTTGCCAAACATGTCCTTGGCAGAATCGTTGAAAGAAATGTAGTTATCGTAGCTCTTGGACATCTTACGGACACCATCGAGTCCGACAAGTAGCGGAAGTGTCGCCACCGCTTGTCCAAGACTGCCTTCTTCCTTTTGCATATTTCGACCGACTAGCATGTTAAAAAGTTGGTCGCTCCCGCCTAATTCAATGTCCGCCTCGAGTACAACGGAGTCATATCCCTGTACCAGCGGATACAAAAACTCTACAATGGAGATGGGCTCGTTTTCTTTATAGCGCTTAGAAAAGTCGTCTCGCTCCAGCATGCGGGCAACTGTCATCCGGCGAGCGAGCGAAAGGCTATCGCCAAAACTCATCTTCCCGAACCATTCGCTGTTGAACCTTACCTCTGTTTTGTCTCGGTCTAGGATCATGAAGGCTTGATCTAGATAAGTGCGGGCATTTTCTTCAATCTCCTCCTTTGTGAGAACAGGTCGTGTAGAGGATCGTCCGCTAGGGTCGCCGATCATGGCGGTATAATCGCCAATTATTAGAACTGCTTGATGTCCGGCCTCTTGGAACTGGCGCAGCTTGTTGAAGACCACCATATGTCCAAAGGTAAGATCGGGACGAGTGGGGTCCACACCAAGCTTGACCCGTAGAGGTTTGTCTTGATTGAGACGCTGGGCTAACTCTTCTTCTCCGATAAAGGTCTCTGTGCCTCGCTTGATATTTTCGATGAAATTCATTGCGCCGCATAGATGCGTGGATGTTCCTGTACTGCAAGCCCATTTCAAAACCTTCAGTTTGTTGGTTTTTTTCAATAAGCAGCTTGCCAAGCCTAGAAGGGAGTCTTGAAATCGCCCTTCTCAATATACCAATTTAAAACACTTAAAGGCGATCCAATATGGCACTGCAAACTGGTACAAATGCTCCTGCATTCTCACTTAAGCATAAGCACTCTGAAGGTCTCGATGATATTTCTCTCGAGTCTGGCACTAAGACTGTGTTGCTTTTTTTCCCTCTCGCTTTCACTGGCGTCTGCATGGAAGAAATGTGTACGATTCGTGACACTCTTTCGGATTATGAAGGACTCGGCGCCACGGTTTATGGAATCAGTGTCGATAGTCCTTTTACCCTAGAGGTCATGGCTAAGCAGGAAAAAATCAATTTCAAGTTGCTGAGTGATTTCAATCGCGACGCATCTAAGGCTTATGATGTACTGGATGAAAATTTTGTTCCTGCCAAACTTGGATTTCAGGGTGTATCTAAGCGTTCAGCTTTTGTCATTGGAGAAGATGGTGTCATCACCTACAGTTGGTCTTCTGACAACCCAGGAAACCTGCCTCCTTTTGATGAAATTAAAGCTGCTCTAGGCTGATTTGTTGCAGCAAATGCTTCTCCGTTTTAATTTACCAACCCATGTCCAACGATCCCTTTAATTGCCTACGTAGCCTCGAAGTCGGTGGTTCCACCAAGGGTTCCTACTATTCCCTACCTGCTCTTGCTGAAGGAGGATTTCCCGACCTTTCACGCCTTCCAGTCTCCATTAGAATTGTACTTGAATCTGTACTTCGAAATGTTGATGGAAGAAAAGTAACTGAGGAAGATGTTAAGAACCTTGCAGGGTGGAATGCTGAGAAACCTGGCTCCTATGAGATCCCCTTCACTGTAGCTCGCATCGTTCTTCAAGATTTCACTGGAGTACCTCTTCTTGTTGATGTTGCTGCTATGCGAGATGCTGCAGTTGCACAAGGTGCCGATCCCTCCGTTGTAGAACCCTTAGTTCCTGTGGATCTTGTTGTAGATCACTCGGTTCAAGTTGATTTTGCTGGATCCCAAATGGCCTTGGACCGAAACATGGAAATCGAGTTCATTCGGAATCGGGAGCGCTACGAGTTTTGTAAATGGGGACAACAGGCCTTTGATACCTTCTCTGTAGTTCCTCCCGGTATTGGAATTGTGCATCAGGTTAATTTGGAGTACCTCGCAAAAGGTGTTCTCTCCAAAGATGGTATTTATTACCCAGATACACTCGTAGGCACGGACTCCCACACTACCATGATAAATGGCGTGGGTGTTGTTGGATGGGGTGTTGGCGGGATCGAAGCTGAAGCTGGGATGCTGGGACAACCTGTAACCTTTCTGGTTCCTGAAGTTGTGGGTGTATGTCTGAGTGGTGAGTTGTCAGAAGGAGTGACTGCTACTGACCTCACTCTTCGAATTACCGAAATGCTTCGCCAGCATGGTGTTGTCGGTAAATTTGTTGAGTTTTACGGTCCAGGAACGAAGGCTTTGAGTCTTCCTGACCGTGCGACCATTGCAAACATGGCTCCTGAATACGGCGCAACAATGGGCTTCTTTCCAGTTGATGAGGAAACAATCAACTATCTTCGTGGCACTGGTAGGTCTGAAGAGCAGTGTCAGACTGTCGAATCATACTTTAAGTCACAGAATCTGTTTGGGATTCCTAGCAAAGGTGACATTGACTACACTGATGAATTGGAACTCGATTTAGCTACAGTTGTGCCTGCGGTATCTGGCCCTAAGCGTCCGCAGGATCGTATCGATGTCCCTGATCTTGGAGAAAAGTTCAATACGCTTTTCGAGTCCCCAGTCGAAGAGGGTGGATTTGGCTATGATCTCAGTTCTCGTGATCGTCGAATTCCAATCCACTTAAATTCGCCCGCTGGTGAGTTTGATAATCCTCTCATCGAGGGGGAAACTATTACTAAAACTGACACCCGGACAGAAATCGCTCACGGATCTGTACTTATTGCCGCCATTACATCATGCACCAATACATCTAACCCTAGTGTGATGCTTGCTGCTGGGTTGGTAGCTAAAAGAGCAAATGAGGCAGGATTGCAGATCTCTCCTTACGTCAAGGCTTCCCTAGGGCCAGGTTCTCGAGTTGTTACCGAATATTTGAAGGCTACTGGCTTACAGGGTGAATTGGACCAATTGGGTTTCGACACCGTTGGCTATGGTTGCACGACCTGTATTGGCAACGCTGGCCCCCTGCATCCCGCCATCGATGCCGCCATCAAGGAAGGGGATCTGGTTTGTGCGTCTGTTCTGTCTGGAAATAGAAATTTTGAGGCACGAATACATGGATCAATTAAGTCAAACTTTCTGATGTCTCCTCCCTTAGTCGTTGCATATGCGATTGCTGGGAGAGTGGACCTTGACCTAACAAATGATCCTCTTGGTACAGATAAGGAAGGTAACCCCATTTTCCTCAAGGATGTCTGGCCCAGTCAGTCGGAAGTTTCCGCGCTACTGAGTTCTGCATTACAACCAGAGGTTTACCAAGCTCTGTACGGGAACGTCGATGCAGCTAATCCCAAGTGGGGGGAAATTCTTGGAAAAAAAGGAGCTACTTACGACTGGGATGAGAAGTCCACATACGTTCAATTGCCACCATTCTTTGAAGGGTTCGATGGTTCTGTGACAGACCTTGCTGATATTAACAATGCACGTCCGCTTGGAATTTTCGGCGATTCTGTCACTACCGATCATATCTCACCTGCTGGAGCAATCAAAGAGGATTCACCTGCTGGCCAGTATCTCCTTTCCAACGGAGTGAAGAAGGCTTCGTTTAACTCTTTTGGATCACGGCGCGGAAACGATCGTATCATGACCAGAGGCACTTTTGGAAATGTAAGGATCAAGAATCTTATGGTTCCCGGGACAGAAGGGGGTTACACCACCTATTTTGGAGATCTAGATGTACCAGTTTTAGAGAACCCGAAGTCAACGGAGCATGGTACTTCCACTCATATTTACGATGCATGCATGGCCTACCGTGAGGAAGGCACCAACCTTGTTGTTATTGGTGGAGAAGACTACGGGATGGGTTCATCACGTGACTGGGCGGCTAAAGGTACGCGCCTTCTCGGAGTAAAAGCAGTAGTTACCAAGTCTTTTGAGCGTATCCACCGCTCTAATTTGATAGGTATGGGAGTGCTCCCACTGAACTTTAAGAATGCTGAGGACTACAAGCTTGCAACTGCTCATCATGATGCAACATACAGCATCGTTGGTCTAAGCAATGAAACACAACCCAGAGACGAGGTTTGCCTTATCGTGCACAAGGCTGATGGGACCGAAGATAGCTTTCCATTGATCGTCCGCCTTGATACACCTGTTGAGATTGATTACTACCGAGCGGGTGGCATACTCCCTTATGTTCTTCGCTCAATCCTTAAAGATGCCAGTTGACTTAAGTTCTTATGGCCGGTGACTCCCAGCCGGTTTTCCAAGCCGACGCTTATTCGGACCCAATCGTCATTCGAATTTGTGGGCGAGCTAGCTTTCAGAACTCAGCACCGCTGAGTACATTTTTCCAAGAAAAAGTTGAACAAGGTCCACCACGTTTTGTTCTCGACTTCGCTGATTGCACTGGAATGGACAGTACTTTTCTAGGCATTATTGCTGGCGCAGCTATGGAAACGCGCCGTATTGATGGTGGCTACCTCGCTCTTATGCGCTTAGGTGAGCGTAACCTTGAGCTCGTTCGCAATCTTGGCCTTCACCGTTTAGCGAAGGTTGATTCTGGTGATATGGACTCAAAGGTAGATGCAGATGCAGCTTCTACAAAGCCCTTAGACGGCGAAGCTGCAGTTACTCGCCAAGTTCTTATACAAGCTCACGAAAATCTCGCCGGCATCAACGAGGAAAATCAGGAGAAGTTCCAAGATATCGTTGAATACCTTAAGAGTCGCTCTAAAGGCTCAGAAGCCTAATAAGGATTTATTCCCGGCTCCGCACCTGTAAACCTTTTCAGTACAAGCATTCTAATGCTCCCGTTTATAATAGGATTACTGGCTGGTCTCTGTCTTTCGTTTTTTTTATTCTTGTTGAGCAGGAAGGAGCTCAAGCAGGTTGAGGAAAGCCGCTTGCGGGTAGATCAAGAGAAGCGCATTGCTGTGAATTTTATGCACAATATGGCTTTGGCCATGTCTCGTGAGCCCTCTCGCAAGGACTTACTCAGCAGAATCAACCATGCTGTTATTACTGGAACTGGGGCCTTATGTTGTTGTATTTTTGAAAAGGTTGAAGGTGATCGGCTCAAGGGTGTTGCGGTAGAAGGACTCTTTCCTCCTCAACGTCCATTATCTCAAAAAGCTCTAGAACAAGCATTAACTAGGTCTCAGATGCTTGAACAAATACTTCGTTCTGAGGAGATCCAGATGGGGGAGGGTATCATAGGCGAGGTCGCTCAGACCCGGAAGGGTGTTCTTATTCCAGTGGCCGAGAATGACCCTCGCATCGTTCAGCACAAAGACCCCTCGCTTGCAGTACGTTCCATGATCGTCACCCCGTTGCTTTTTGATGATCGTCTCCTCGGTGTCCTTGCTGTCGCCAATCCGGATGACGATCGCTCATTTTCAACAATGGACGAGGCACTTGTTATCTCCATGGCTGAGCAGGCTGCGCTTGCCTTGCATAACCTGGATAACCTGAACGACCGCATTGAAAAGCAAAAGCTTGACCTAGATCTTACTCTTGCCCGTGACGTTCAGAGTCTCCTATTGCCAACCTCTTTTCCTGATTCGACAGAGCTCGAAATTCATGCCCTCTATACTCCTGCCCAGAAGGTCAGTGGCGACTTCTACGATGTCATTACCCTCCCAGATGACCGCGTTGGAGTAGCTATTGCCGATGTTTCTGGCAAAGGTATACCTGCCTCCCTGCTGATGGCCATATGCCACACTAGTCTTCGTCACTACGCACAAGCTTACGAATCCCCTGCCGAAGTTCTTCGTAAACTTAATGCCGTCATGTCGGCTGAGATGCGAAAGGACATGTTTATCACTTTGGTCTATGCGGTTATCGATCCTGCAGCCAACACTCTAACTCTAGCACGCGCTGGGCATGAACTTCCCTTGCACTTACATCGCACTAGCAACGGAGAGTTTATCGCTGAGCCTGTCGGCTCTGAAGGTATGGCCCTTGGTATGGTGCCTTGCGATATTTTTGATGAAGTTATTCAAGATGTGACGATTCCGTTTGCTGCAGGCGAGAGTTTCCTTCTCTACACTGATGGTGTCACAGAGACTACCAATCTCGACGATGAAGAGTACTCTTCGAAGCGTCTTCGTAATCTATTCAAAAGCCTGCGTGAAGAACGGCCTGAACGTGTAAACCTAGAGATCTTTGAAAGCCTTGAACATTTCAAGGGAGACAGCCAACATATTGACGATATCACTCTTGTGGCAGTCCGCCGTAAATCCCAGCAGTCAACCTAAAGGGATATATCTAAAAGCTAAAACTGCATGAATACCACTACGAAACCAAAGCTAGACCGTTTTTCACTTCCCGACGCAAGGGGGCATTTTGGTGCCTACGGTGGAATGTTTGTCCCAGAGACTCTCATGGGGCCACTGTATGACCTCAATAAGGCCTACCTTGAAGCTAGATCTGACCCTGCCTTTCAGGAAGAATTAGCTCGGCAGCTTAAGGAATTTGCTGGTCGCCCTACTGAGCTCTACTATGCCGAACGGTTAACTCAGCAGTTAGGCGGTGCAAAGATTTACCTTAAACGTGAAGACATGCTTCACACGGGAGCTCACAAGATAAACAACGTTCTCGGTCAACTACTTCTTGCTGTTCGTATGGGTAAAAAGAGGGTCATTGCCGAGACTGGTGCTGGCCAGCATGGCATTGCCACTGCTGCGGCTTGTGCAAGGTTCGGTTTAGAATGTGTCATTTACATGGGTGCAGAAGATATGCGGCGCCAAGCGCTAAATGTTTATCGAATGCGTCTTTGCGGCGCAGATGTGCGTGGAGTTGAAGCAGGTCAGAAGACTCTGAAAGAAGCTATCAATGAAGCTATGCGTGACTGGGTCACCAATGTCAGATCAACCTATTATGTACTAGGGTCTGCCCTTGGGTCACATCCTTACCCGATGATGGTTCGGGACTTCCATCAAGTCATTGGTAAGGAGGTGCGGAAGCAAATGCTGGAGAAAGAAGGTCGATTACCAGATGAAATGGCTGCTTGTGTCGGTGGTGGTAGTAACGCAATCGGCTTCTTCTTTGAGTTCTTGGAAGATCTCGATATTCGACTGGTTGGTGTTGAAGCCGGTGGTCGGGGACTAGATCGAGGCGATCATGCTGCTCGATTTGAAGGCGGAAAGCTTGGGGTCCTCCAAGGCTGTAAGACTTGGATCCTTCAAGACCCTGAGGGGCAGATAGAGCTTACTCACTCTGTTTCAGCGGGATTGGATTATGCTGCAGTTGGTCCTGAGCATGCTTTCTACAAGGATCAGGGGCGTATTGAATTTGGTAATATTTCCGATGATGAGGCTCTTTTGGGTTTTGAGACTCTTTCTCGCCTTGAAGGTATCATTCCAGCCTTGGAAACCTCACACGTTGTCGCGTATGCGCTTAGGAGGGCTCCAGAAATGCGAAGCGATCAGATCCTTTGTATCAACCTTAGTGGACGTGGTGACAAAGATGTTCAGGAAGCTGGAAGACTTCGTGGTGACTTATCCGTCTAGGGTCTATTTTCAATGAATAGCATGACAGGATTCGGTCGCGCTGAAGCGATACTAGGTCACCATACCGTAGTGGTGGAGATCTCGGCTGTTAACCGCCGTAACCTTGAGGTTAGCTTATCATTACCCAAGGATTGGCAGGACCTTGACCCCGAAATTCAACTCAGGCTCAAGGCACGGATATTGCGTGGACGAATTTTCTTCTCCCTAAAGGTTACTGCACCCAAGAAAAATTTGTTAGCTACTTGGGACAAATCTGCAGTATCTGCCTCTCTTAAAGACCTAAAGGAACTAGCCGAATGCAACAATATTCCCTTCGAGCCCGACCCATCATTGCTCTACAGAATAGCAACTGTACAGAGTGAGGGTTCATTGCCCCATTGGAAAGACCATCAAGAGACCCTTTTTAATGCTATCGATACAGCTTTAGACAACTTTCTCACCATGCGTGGCAAAGAAGGAGATGCCATGCAAGTAGATATCCTAG
>CAJWWL010000099.1 GCA_913048125.1 uncultured Opitutia bacterium
GGCCGCTGGTTACTACACCACAAATAATGTGAAGACTGACTATAATACGGGATCAGCAAAACGTTTAATCGAGGAATCTTGGAACGTGAATAGCGATCAGGCTCACTGGCGCAATCGAAGGGGTCAAGATCTGAAGAAGCCTTTCTTCTGCGTGTTCAACGACATGACCTCGCATCAGTCCCGAACAATGGTGTGGCCATACGAAAAATTCCAGAAGGAAGTGCAGAGCCAGCTTCCAGCCAAACGCATACACTCCCCAGTCAAGGCACCTGTTCCACCCTACTACCCTGACACACCGATAGTCCGCAAGACGATCGCACGATTCTATGACTGTGTCAGCGTCATGGACCAGAATACAGGAAAACTACTGCGCCAATTAGAGGAGGACGGGCTTGCGGAGGACACCATTGTCTTCTTCTACTCAGATCACGGTAGTGGTCTACCCCGCCACAAGAGGCTCACCCTAGACAGTGGACTTCGCGTGCCTCTGCTTATCCGATTCCCCGAAAAGTACAAACATCTAGCCCCAGCCAAAGCAGGTTCCACTACTGACTGCCTAGTTAGCTTTGTAGATTTCCCTCCCACAGTCCTGAGCCTACTGAACCTACCCATTCCCAACTACATGCAGGGTCGTCCTTTCTTGGGCTCCAAGAAGACCACACCGCGGACCCACATCTATGGAGCCCGTGATCGAGTAGACGAAGCTTATGACCTAACCCGTGCCGTCCGAGACCACCGCTACCTCTACGTAAGAAACTATTTACCGCACATCTCCTACAATCAGCCTAGCTTCTACTCTGACCTTGGAGAAATCCGAGGTGAAATCACAAATCTTGCGAGAAATAAAAAACTGAAGCCAGCCCAACTGTTGTATGCAGGGCCGACACGTCCCCGCGAAGCCCTCTATGACACTCTCAAGGATCCATATAACCAAAATAACCTTATACTCTCCAAGGAGTCTACCCACCAAAAAGCTAGGAAACTCCTGAGTATGAAACTTCTCTCATGGATGAAAGAAACCCGAGACCAAGGATTTTATCCGGAAGAATACGTGTGGGAGAAGTCAGCTCAGCACAATGCCAGCCCTTACGAGCTAGCTCGAGACAATCACATTATGAACTCATCACCAATCAAGGCGGCAGATCTAGTGGGGCATCCAGACGCCAATCTAGACGACTTACTAGGTTTACTTGGTAAAGATGATCCGCTGCAGCAATACTGGGGCTTACTTGCCCTCGGCGGCACCAACCTCTGTGAATCCTGTTACGACGACCTTCGCTACACGATGGGGGATGAACACCCTAACTACATCCGTACAGAGGCTGCGAAATTGCTTGCTGAAAACGATCAGCCTGAAGGTTTGGCACTCCTCAGAAAAACACTCGGTCATAACGACCCTGACACCGTACTTCGTGCGGCACGAGCTCTGGAATTAATTGGTCTAAAGGCACGGCCGGCGATTACCGATATGCACATCGCCCGCGATCAGTGGAAGGCCGACAAATCGGGAGGCTCTATTCCGATGTTTATCTGGTTCTCGCTAGAAAAGGCACTAGCGCGCTTAGGCGAGAATGTAGAGAACGCGGGGCTGTAAGCTTATCTACTCGGTCTTTACCAACTGACGCATCCGCATGTTGCGGATTTCAGATCCAGTTATCCATGTGGCAATACCCAGCGGGATGGATTGCTCTATCTCCCCGGGACGCATACTGACTTCTCGGTTTTCTAGGCTGACATTGATTTGCTCTTTGCCGTTGATCCATACTTTCAGGCGATCGGAAAGAACATGGAGCTTGATGGCATACCAGTCTCCATCTTCAAAGATATAAACATCTCCAGTCTCATTTTCCGAGGCATCGAGGTTATCCAGACTCGATATTCCAACGAGTGCACCACCCCAACCGCCCAAGACTAACGTAGCATGCTTGTCCTTAACAGGGAAAGTAAGTCCGCAGAAGAAGTCATTGCCCAACACACGACGACCTTCGAAAGATATTTCGTAGTCTTCTTTCGGAAGTTCACCCGTCCAGTTGACACCGGTCAACTCTATGCCCATCCCGATCTTAAGCACACCGTTTTCAACGGTAACCTCACCATGTCCTGCAAAATCAGTTACCTTCCATTTGCCAAGCGAGTCTTTCTGAATCATCGACGTTCCAGTCTGCTGCTGAAGAGTCACACAAGATGTCAGCGCAAATAAAGAGAGGATAGAAGCTAATTTTTTTATCATAAGAGAGTAGTTTATTCTAAACTGTTAGAGAAAAATAATGATTCAAGGGAGAACTTAGTTCCCAACCAATTCTATTCCCTCATTGGTTATTCTAATTTTTCCCTGTTTGTAGAGTCCACCGATTGCCTGTTTGAAGACTTTCTTACTAACTTGGAATTCTCTTTTTATATCTTCGGGAGAGCTTTTATCTCCAAATTTTGATTTTCCTCCTGAACCTTCTAGGTGCTTGATTATTTTTTCAAAAGTGAGGTTTACATGCCTACGCTTGTCCGGTTGCAAAGAAACATCGATTCTACCATCTTCCCGAATTTCGAGGATATAACCTTTGAGCTTCTGTCCTACTTGGTAACGCTCATAGACTTGATTTCCATAAACTAGTCCCGAATATTCATCGTTGATTGCAACTTTCATACCTAAGTCTGTGAAAGCATAGATCACGAGATCCACTTCATCCCATCGGGAAAATTCATCAGGCTCAACCGTCTCAGTTAAATAATCGTAACGTTGTCTCATTTTGATTAGGAGGGATCGTATTCATGCTATTCCAAAGAAGTTTAGATCCGTTTAATATTGTGAAAATGACGATGAATTCAGGAGGTTAGAGATCGATTAAAAAGCTACATTTCATCAATGCGGTAACCAAAGCCTGGGCCATTAAGGGTGGTCAAATCAAGACGTCCATTACGGCGTTGATAGAGTCCGGGGTGAAGACGAGCTTCGCGCGCCGAAGCCTCGGGGTAAAACTGCATAGCGTTGGTCTCAACGCCCATTATTGTGCCTGCATGGGCGGCAAGTAGTACGTGCGGTATTTGCGCCAGCATTGGATTGGTTAGGTCCTGCACCATGAGGGTCATACCATGCGCCTTGGCCCAGCACAGGGACAGCAATGCACCAGTCTGAGTCTTGCAAGTCTTGAGAGCCACACCCGTCCAGCCAAGCTCCAAACCGAGACGGACCTGACGCCAATCATGAGCGCTCTCGTCCATAAAGAGAGGCTTACGTGCTGAGACACTGCGTACATTCATGCGATGGACTTCCAGTTCGTAAGGGAAAGGTTGCTCGACATAAAGAATACGACCATAGGTGTCAGGGTGCTGATCCATCAACTGATCTAGGATCCGGTTGACGTAGACTGGATCGGTGACAGTGCAGTTGAAATCAGTAGTTAGCCAATCGACATCAAGTCGCCTTGCAATATCCCCAATTCGAACCAATCGACCGTAGTCCCAGGCAGCATCGTTTCCGCGCAATTTGATCTTGAGACAATTCAGCCCATCCCTCCGAATCCAGTCTTCTAGAATAATAGGATAGCCATCATCAGGCTCATCGCCAGTGAGTTCGGTATCACTGAGCAGGTCGAGCCCACCCACAAGATGCCAAGCTGGCAAATGATCGGGGCGCTCTTTAGCTATGAAGTCTGAAGGATACTTTCCATTGAAGTCAGCCAGACCAGCAGAGGGCTCAAGGTAGGCAGAAAGATCACGGTTTAAGTGCTCTTGACTGTAGGTCTTGTAAGTAGGTAAATCATTGACCACCCCATAAGCATCGTGCAGTGCAATGTCGAAAGCAGAGGCGCAAACTAGGGCTGCCAACCAAGGCATTGGTTCATCCTGTCCTTCGTTAAATTCAGACAGCGCACTCTCTAAGTCTCCAAAAATAAAATCATACCCAATCTCAAAAGCGTGACCCGAGCAATTGAAGTTACTGTAGAGGCTGACAAGGAATTCGCAAAATGCCTTAAGCCGCTCGTGTCTGTGGGTGTAGCTTAACCGGCTTGGCCATACCCACTGCACGCTCAATGGAGTCTCGCCCCATCCGATAGCCTCAGCGCCCATTGCATTGCGGACACGAACTTGCACCCGAGCACAGGTCACAGAGGTAAGAGTCTCATTCCCAAACTTCAGCGGCACGCGAGTTTCTACGGGGAGAAACTCTAGTTCTGAGTGCAAGATATTAATGTCAGTCTGCTTAGACATAAAATGAGCGATCCACGAAAAATCTGGAAAAGGCAAAGCATTTAGGAAATATCCGAGCAATGGGATCTGGTAGTCAAAGCCTCCGTAAAAAGCTCCTACTGGCTGTAGCTGCGCCGATTGTCTTCTTTATTGCGATTGAAGGCAGCCTCAGATTATTCAGCTACGGAAACCCGTCCACATTCACGCTTCGCAAGACGTACAGCGGGCAGGATTACCATGTAGCTAACCCCAACTTTACAGCTCGTTTCTTTCCAAAGCAAAACCCCCGGTCGCCAGTACCTTTCGCAATCCCCGTAAAAAAACCAGCCAATGGACTAAGAGTTCTAGTGTTGGGAGCCTCTGCAGCACAAGGGGACCCGAAGCCTTCATTTGGGTTTAGTCGGATGTTAGAAAGGATGCTCTCCGGACAGTTCCCTGAACGTTCAGTCGAAGTCTTTAATCTTGGCATCACGGCAATCAACTCTCACGTGGTTAAAGATATCGCCAGTGACTGCCGAAAACTTGAGGCTGACTACTGGGTGGTCTACCTAGGCAACAACGAGGTCATTGGCCCTTTCGGCCCAGCCAACCCTAGCCAATCTACCCGAGGCAACTTACTCAAAATCCGCAACTCTCTATTACAAAGCCGTACTGGCCAACTATTGACTGACCTACTTAGCGTAAACAAAAAGCAACCGTTGCAATGGAAGGGTATGGAGGACTACCTACAACCTATACAATGGGACTCCCCAGAGCTTATGAAAGTACATGCAGACTTTCGCGCCAACCTAGAATCAATCGTGAAGTCTGGCAAAAAGTCTGGAACTGAAGTGCTGCTATCTACCGTGGCCGTCAACCTTCGTACCTGCTCCCCTCTCCTTCCCGAAGGTCCCGCGCAGAATTCGTGGAAAGCCAGAGATTTCGCCAAAGCTCGCGACTTAGATGCCTACCGTTTCAGAGCAGACAGTCGAACCAACGAAATCATTCGTGAAGTTGCCAGTAACGATGGTCTCCGATTGATCGATTCTGCACGACGATTCGCCATGCTAGAGCCGGAGGCATCAGAGCCACTCTTCCTTGATCATGTTCACTTCACACTAGCTGGCAACAGCCTAATCGCCAGTTTGATTGTCGAAAACATTCTAGATCAGCAGGAGCGTAATCCGCGTCCTCCATCCAAAAACCCAACGCTGGGTTTCACTAGATTCGACCGCCATGGGGTTTTAAAAATCATGCAAGGCCGACTGAGCCGTGCACCTTTTTTAAAGCAGTCCACCAACGGCTTATCTGCAAAGCGGTTGCAACCCATGATCGAAAGACTTGCCCCAAATAGTACAGAGGTGCTGGAAGCCATCGACCAGAAATACTTAGAGGCGATCGAAGCCCACCCCCAAGATCCGTTTATCCGGAACAATTACATAACCTTCCTGCTTTACCACAATCTTACCGTTGAGGCACGGCCACACTGCCAGAAGGCACTAGAACTAGCACCTTGGGATCCTAAAACTCATTATCATATGGGGTTGGTACTGGCTGGATCACAAAACCCAACCAACGCTTGCAGGCATTTGCAGGACGCCATCGTCATCGAACCCGGTCACCACCTCTCCCACTCCCTATTGGGCAGCCTATTAATGGATGGCGATCCCGAATCAGCATTGGAGCACTTGTACGCCGCCTTGCGTATCGAGCCGGACGATGTACGCACGCTCCTCGCCCTAGCCAACCTGCGGCTAGCCGCCAACAAGCTCGACCTGCGCGACCACAAGGAAGCTTATTCTCTAGCTCTTCAAGCCTGCGCTAAAACTAAATTTACCAATCCAAATGCGTTGGTACTTTTTGCTGAAGCAACTAAGCATTCAAATCGCAGGAAGGAAACCCGAGCGAAATTAGAAGATGCAATAAGGGCAACTGAAGACCCCAAAACAAAGGCTATGCTTCAGGAGACTTTAGAGAACCTGTAGGATTGATTATCCTTCTTCAGCAGCCTTTTCGTTGAAGAGAACCCAAAAAACTGCGAGTACAACGGCGGACATAATAGCTGGGAAATACCACATAGCGGTCCAATCTAGCACGCCTTCTACAGTCTGTTGTTTTTTCCACCACCCGTTTAAAAGACCACCAATAAACATACCGACTCCGAGAGTAACAAACGCTATGAAACCTTGGGCAGCTGATCGCACATCATCTGGAGCACGCTTGTCGACGTACAGCTGGCCGGTGAAAAAGAAGAAATCGTAGCAGATTCCGTGGAAGAGCACGCCGAGGTAGATGAGCATGTGAGTCTCAGCGGAAGCGTTGGCAAAGAGCACATACCTAAGAACCCAAAAAAGCATACCAATTGCTAGCATCTTCTTCACTCCAAGCTTGCGGAAAAAAACAGGTAGAAGAAAGAGGAATACAATTTCGGAGACTTGTCCCAAGGTCATAACCGCCTCCGTGTTGGGCACTTCACAATGACCAAGAAAGACGTTGGTAGATTGAAAGTAAAAGGAAAGCGGTATACAAATTAAGAGGGAGCATGCGATAAAGACCGCAAACGAACGATCCTTGAGAAGACTTAAGGCCTTGAGACCAAGTACATCTGCAACGGAGACTGCCTTTCCTTTAAGGCGAGGGGGTGTATTGGGTAGTGAAAAGGCAAAAAGGCCAAGTAGGACCGAGGCCACAACTCCAAAAGTGTACGGCCAAGTGGTTGCGCCGAGTGCCGTAACCCCATCACCAGAAGGTGCCTCTGGTCCACCGAGGAACTGGGGCATTTGCCATGTGAACTCACCAGCAACCAAAAAACCGCCTCCGACTAGGATACCGGATGCGATCCAACCGATGGTACCAAGAGTCCGAATGGGTGGTGCATCTGCTTCGGGATTTTTAGTACTCTGGAATAACACTGAATTAGCTAAGGCAAGAGTCGGCATGTAGCAGACTAAATGAAGGAGAAGGTAGGGAAAGTAGGCATCGTAGGTGGTAGCCTGAGAGGCCATGTAGAGAAAAAGAGCACCGAGCAAGTGGAGTACGCCGAACACAATTTGTGTGGGGAAGAAACGATCGGCCACCATACCAACGATAAAGGGTGAAATCATCGCAGCAAGACCCGTTGAGGCATAGGCCAGACCGACAGGGTCAAGAAGTTTCATTTCTTTCCAGCTCTGAGCTATTTCGATGCCACCAATGAAATTCCACATGGGAACATACCAGACTCCCCAGATGAAGAACTGGAGAAACATCATTACACAGAACTGGAACTTGAGGGAGTTGTTCATAGAGCGGGATTCGTTTTAGTGTTAGCTTGAAATTTCAATGCGACGACCTTGGGCGATGCTCGCGCGCTCTGCTTCTGCGATGGTCGCGCTAATAAGACTGCTAGCGAGCGTGGCAGTTGGCGGTTCAGTACCTTCTTTAAGGGACTGCATGAACTCCGCAATCTGAAGGTCGTAGCCGTTTTGTTCGCCGACTAGGATGGGCTCGGGGTCGTGTCCTTCTCGGTAAAGGGTTAAAGTGGGGTCGGCATTGAGATCATATTCGACTGTAGCGTTCTCGAAAGTGACCATGTAGCGCATGCGGAAAGGTAGATCATTCTTGGGTTGCCAACCGCCCTCAGCCACCACGAGCGGTATATCTTCGTAGTGGTAGTGAGTAACCACGTGGTCTATTTCGCCTGACATTCGGGGATAGCCAAAGCTAGTCACTGCTTGGGGCGGGCCAAAACAATGAAGTACGAAGTCAGTGTCGTGAATGTGCAGATCAAGAAGAGCACCGCCACAAAGTTCACCGTTGTGGTAGAAGCGCCCACCAGGACAGGCCCCAATGCGTTCAAAACGGGCAGCGAGTACTTTTCCGTAAGTACCTTGTTTAATCGTATCTCGGAGCCAGCTCCACTCAGGCCAAAACCGAAGACAAAGCGCAGGCATTCCAAGAACACCTTGGGTTTCAGCAGCCTTGAGAATTTCACGAACTCCCTCTGAGGTGCGGGCCACAGGCTTTTCCAAAAGAAATGGTTTTTTTTCTGCAGCACAGAGCTTGGCGGCATCGACGTGAAAAAGAGTTGGAAGACAGATATCAACAGCCTCAACCTCGGGATCAATAATCGCGTCAGAAAAATCTGTGTAGGTTCGAATCTTAGAAAGATCGAACCCTCCTTCGGAGAGCAGATCGATGTTGCCCTCGGCACGAACCTCGCCACTGAGGCGCTTGGGATTAGGATCGCTGACAGCGACAATCTGGGCATCTTCCCGCTGAAGCCAAGAGGCGATGTGGGTGTTGCCCATCATGCCGAGACCTAGAACGGCGATTTTCTTGGGGGATTCACTCATTTGAGGTTTCGCAGGTGCGTCAAAACCGAATGCTGGTTACGTGCTGAAAAGAAATCAAGTAAAAGGCGCAGGTGGTTTTCTATTTGCATTAGGCGTGCGGAAAAACTTTTCTGCTCGTCCCCGTTTTCGAAGCCCAGTCCATCCAATTTCTAAAAAAACTATGAAAAGTACTCGCTTCCTTCTCTCCCTCCTACTCCTCAATGTTCCGCTGGCGACACCAGTCGTGCAAGCCGTTGAGGACGGGAAAAAGAAAATCGTCTTTGTGGCTGGCGGTCGCAGTCACGGGTATGGATCACACGAGCACAAAGCAGGCTCGATGCTCCTAGCCCGACTCCTCAATGAAAACATGGGCGATCAGATCAAGGCAACGGTCGTTACCAATGGATGGCCTGAGGATTCCAAGGCCGCTTTCAAGAATGCCGATGCGCTGGTATTCTATTGTGACGGCGGGGGTCGCCACTTTGCACTCAAGCATCTCGATGAAACTAAGGCCCTCATGGACAAAGGGGTCGGCTTGGGGTGCATACACTATGGGGTCGAGGTGCCAAAGGGTGATGGAGGAGAAGCCTTTCTCAACTGGATTGGGGGCTACTTCGAAACCTTTTGGAGCGTGAATCCACATTGGACAGCTGAGTTTAAAGACTTCCCAAAACACCCTGTTGCAAACGGCGTTAAACCATTTGCAATTAATGACGAATGGTACTTCCACATGCGATTCCAACCCGAGATGAAAGGAGTGACCCCAATCCTTTCTGCAGTGGCTCCAGAAAGCACAATGAGTCGGCGTGATGGACCACACAGCGGCAACCCTCATGTACGTGCCTCCGTTAAGCGCGGAGACAAGCAACATTTGTGCTGGGTCTACGACCGGCCTGATGGAGGTCGAGGCTTTGGCTTCACTGGTGGCCACAAGCACTGGAATTGGGGAGATGATAACTTTCGTACCTCAATGCTCAATGCTTTGACGTGGATTGCCAAAGTAGAGGTTCCCAAGGGAGGAGTTCCCTCCAAAACTCCCACACAGGAAGAGCTGGAAGCAAACCAAGACTTTCCAAAGCCTGGAGGTGCCAAACCAAAACCTGCTTCAATCAAGAACGGGACTGCTGGTAAGGAAAAGGCGAAATTTGCCAGTAAGGTACTCAAGATCGGAGACAAGGATCATGCTATCGAAATCTCAGCGGACATTAAGGGCGCCAAGGAATTACACCTGATGGTATCCGATGGAGGTAATGGCTACAGTCATGACTGGGCTGATTGGGTAAACCCTCGCCTAGTCGAGGCAAACGGTAAATCCACTCCTCTCACCACTCTACGCTGGGCGCAGGCATTTTCCGGATGGGGAGCACCTAGGGTGGGACGTAGTGCCGGGAATGGACCACTCAAGGTCAAAGGCCGGTCCGTAGTAGGCATAGGCACACATGCCAACTCCCTAATCAGCTATAAATTACCAGCTGACCATAAATTCACCACCTTTCAGGCTACAGGTGCCCTGGATGACGGAGGCACATCCCAATCTGGTGCTCAGACAAGTGTTGAATTTCTTGTTTACACTGAGCGCCCCAAGCTCCTCATTCCTATCGCTGCTGCTGCAGCTCCCAGTTCAGGAGGAGGGCGCGTAGGGGAACAAGGCGACCCCAAACATGCTTTAGACAACCTAGATGTCCATGAGGACGTAAAAGCCTCCCTTTTCGCTGCTGAGCCCATGCTCTTAAGTCCTTCGGCTATTGACATCGATCACCGTGGACGGATCTGGGTCTGCGAAGTGGTGAACTACCGTCGACACCGCAACAAGCGCCCCGAAGGCGATCGAATCCTTATTCTCGAAGATACCAACGGAGACAACAAGGCAGACAAGGTAAAGACCTTCTATCAGGGTCGGGATGTAGACTCCGCGCACGGAGTGAGCGTCTTCGGCGACAAGATTGTAGTGGCGGTCGGAGATCGAATCATGGTCTTCACCGACAAAGACGGAGACGACAAGCCAGACTCCAAGGAAAATCTCTTCACAGGGATTTCAGGCACTCAGCATGACCATGGAATTCATGCCGTACACTTCGGTCCGGACGGTAAGTTTTACTTTAACTTCGGCAACTCCGGTAATCAAATTAAGGATAAGGACGGAAAACAAATCGTCGATATGGCTGGCAATGAAGTTAATGCTCGCCGCCAACCCTATCAGCAAGGGATGGTCTTCCGTTGCAACCCAGACGGTTCACAGTTCGAGACCCTCGGCTGGAACTTCCGAAACAACTGGGAAGTCTGCGTCGACTCATACGGTACCCTTTGGCAATCCGACAACGATGACGATGGCAACCGAGGAGTACGTATCAACTTCGTCATGGAATTTGGTAACTATGGCTACCGCGACGAGTTTACAGGACGTGGATGGCGCGACAAGCGGAGCAATATCGAGAAGGAAGTTCCCTTACGCCACTGGCACCTGAACGATCCTGGAGTGGTTCCAAACCTACTGCAAACCGGAGCAGGCTCTCCTACAGGAATCATAAGCTACGAAGGCAAACTTCTACCAAAGGTTTTCCACAGCCAGGTCATCCATTGCGATGCCGGACCAAGCGTTGTCCGCGCCTATCCGGTAGAGGATGACGGCGCTGGCTACACTGCTGACATTGTCGACATCCTCAACGGCGCTCGTCGCGATCGCTGGTTTCGCCCTTCAGATGTTGCTGTGGCACCAGATGGATCCCTAATCGTCGCCGATTGGTACGATCCAGGAGTAGGCGGACACAACATGCGTGATCTTGACCGTGGACGCCTATTTTTAGTGGCACCAGAAGGGCACAAATACAATGCGCCGAAGTTCGACTTTGCAAAACTTGGCGA
>CAJWWL010000100.1 GCA_913048125.1 uncultured Opitutia bacterium
CAGTATCGCCCTTTTGGGCAGAGGCTAGGTATTGCGCTAATCCTTTATCATACCACTCTCGAGATTTCTGCTGGTTGCTAAGCAAGCCCTTGCCTCCCTTGGAGTAGAGTTCACCAAGAGATAGCATTGCTTCCGCTGAACCTTGGTCAGCAGCCTTGGTGTACCATTTCTCCGCCAAGGGTAAGTCCTGCGTAAAATTGTTACCTGTGAACATGTAGTTCCTGTAGTAAAGGTTACCGAGGAATAACTGGGCATTCTTGCCACCTCTCTCAGCAACCTTGGTATTGAAGTAGACCGCCTTCTTCGAGTTGGTTGCAAGCTTAGTGGAGTATTCCTTTGCAATCTGTACCTGTTCTTCAACATCTGAAATCTCCTCCCACTCCTTCTGGATGCGGACAGGGTTCGTAACCTCCTCATGGATGTCATCGAAGGCCTTTTCTACTGTGTTCTGAACTAAATTCTCAAAGCAAGCAGAGAGGAACAAGGCAGGCATGAGCCATAGTAAAGTCTTCACGGGAAATTAAGGTTACTTGTGACAATTGCTTTTAGTCAACGTTGTGGAGGAAAATCATATAAAATTAGTAATGTAAAGGGTTGCCGAATTTTGAAACGCATTCCTTAGCTAATTTGAAATTAGCAAAACAAAAGGCCTGGCTGAATCAGCCAGGCCTTTGTGTTAAGATTTGTGGAATCTATTAAAACTCTTTGGACCAAGTTACGAAGAAACGTGGATCATCGTCGTCCATGAAGCCTGTGTTGATGAAGTCAGAGGAAACGAATGAACCTGAGAGGGTAAACGTACCTAGATCACCAGCGTCTTTTGATAGCTCGAGGAGGAGATGATTGTAGTCGATGTCAACGCCACCTACGCCATCGTCATCCCAAAGGTACTGACCAACAGTACCTGTGAGGCTGTATCCTTCACCAATCGTCTCTGCGAGGTCGATGGAATAGCTGGCATAGAGGTAAACATCACCTTCAATGAAAGCTTCCTGACCTGCTGCGGTGTCAGTAGCTTGGGATTCAATGGTGTAAGCACCACCGATTGTGAGGCCAGAAAACGTAAGACTACCGTAGAGCTCGTAGTAATCGTCATCGGCCGTGTCCAGATAGGAATAGCGGATAACACCAATGTCATACTCAGAGGAGCCAGTCTCACCGGAGAAACCTGCGTAGAGGTCAACTTCGGTGTTGGATGTCATGGTGGAAAGCCATGTGCCTGCGTAGAAACCACCGTTGGAATAATCAAGACCACCGAAAACAGCAGCTTCGTCGTCGGTGTAGGTCATGCCTCTCCAAACATAGTTACTGGTGACGCCAATATTGCTAGCAAATTGTGCATGAGCAACGACCGCTGTAAGGCCAAAAATGGCTGCGAATTTAATAAGGTTTTTGTTCATTTGTTTTGTTGTTATTATATTGTTTGTTGTTAAACCTCGGGGTTGAGGTAGAATAAAATGATGCACAACCTATGCCAATCCTGATTCAAAAAAGTATTTGAGTAAGATTTTATCCTGTTTTGGCACGATGCAGAAGTAAATTGAGCAGTTGAAACCCAGGGAAATGAACTTTTTGTTCAAATTTAGTCTGATTTAAATGCAGAAAATATTTGGGAAATTGAGGATTTATGGAGTTAATTTATAGTCTGATTGTAGTGATGTAAATTTAGGGCGGTTATGTAGTAGCGCGTTTATGTTTTGACAAAAGGCATGTGAATATCGAATGAATGCTGATAAGAGAGACTACAGGAACCGGGGTTTTAAATTTAGCTGAGTTGTGTAAGATTCATAAAAAAAAGGACGCATGCCCTCCCTATGACATGCGCCCCATACATGATACATATGTCTGCCTATTCCTATTTTTTAAGAACGAAGTGTCGTTCGCTATGGTTCTAACATGATGCGTGCCAAAATAGGTGCAGGGTTGTGATTTGTAATTTATCGGACAAAAAAAGGACGCATGCCCTCCCTATGACATGCGCCCCATACATGATACCTGTGTTTCTGCTTATTCCTAATTTTTATGAACGAAGAGTTGTTCGTTGATGATTCTAACATGATGCGTGCCAATATTGGTGTGGAATTGTAATTTGTAATTTATCGGACAAAAAAAGGGCGCATGCCCTCCCTATGACATGCGCCCTGTACATGATACCTGTGTGTCTGCTTGTTCCTTGAATTTGTGAACGAAGAAAATGTTCGTTTAGGATATAACAGGATGCGTGCCAATATTGGTCGAAAAATTAAAATTGGAAGAAATTGACCGATCTCCCTACACACTTGAGCAGGAATTTTAAAAATCCCTAAACGAGGAGATCGTTAGAATCGTAATCAAACATCGGCATGATGAGCAGAATTAACCAGATGAATTAAATGCGGTGTGACGTTCTAGAAATGAGACCTGAAGGAATCTATTGCCCAGGCGGGGATTTCTTCGTGGACCCGAGAGGTTCAGTGCCCCGAGCGGTCATCACTCATGCGCACAGTGATCATGCAAGAAGCGGGCATGGTCATTATCTGTGTGCAAATTCATGCAAACCACTCCTAAGGGTACGGCTTGGGGCATCAGCATCTATCGAAAGCATACCCTATGGAGATTCGATTCAGATCGGCGATGCTAGGGTCTCATTCCACCCAGCAGGCCATATTTTGGGATCTGCCCAGATACGCATCGAGGTAAAAGGAGAAGTTTGGGTGGTCAGCGGTGATTACAAGCCTCAGGCAGACCGCACTTGCGAAGCTTTTGAGTTGGTGAAATGCCATGGTTTTATTTCTGAATGTACATTCGGGCTACCCGTTTATAAGTGGCCAGAAGAGGAATTGATACATCAACAGGTCAACCAATGGTGGAAGGCGAATGCAGAGGATGACAGGCCATCGCTAATTTTTGCCTATTCCCTAGGTAAGGCGCAACGAATCCTAGCTGGCTTGGAATCTGGTATCGGAAAGATTTTTGCACACTCAGCCGTATGTTCTTTCTTGGAGCACTACAAAAGCGCCGGTGTAGATTTGCCTTCGGTGATCAAGCTTGGAGATAAAGAAAAGGAACACTTTGGAGGATCTATGATTGTTGCACCTCCTGCAGTTGAAGATTCCAGATGGGCACAGAGAATCCGTAACTGTCGAAAAGGGTTTGCTTCGGGCTGGATGTCAATTCGTGGCGCAAGAAGGAGACGGAACGTAGATAGAGGATTTGTGCTTTCTGACCATGCTGATTGGCCGGGACTCCTAGAGGTCATAAAAGGCACGGAGGCCGAGGTTGTTAAACTAACGCATGGAAACGGAGATGTATTGGCACGCTACCTTCAGGAGATGGGAATTAATGCATCAGTATTAAATGAAAGCTTTTACGTCAGGGAGGAAGAGTCATGAAATTATTTTCACAGCTGTTTCATGACCTTGATGGGCTCACGAAAACCAATGAGCGCCTAAAAAGGCTTGCCGAGTACTTCAAGGAAGCCGACCCGGTCGATTCGATTTGGGCCTGCTGGTTCCTTTCAGGAAATCGAGTGAAGGGTGCTGTGAAGACCAGAGAGCTTAGAGAATTTGTTGCCGTTCGCACCGGGTATCCAGATTGGGTGATTGAAGAATGTTATGACCGAGTCGGAGATTTGGCAGAGACCTTGTCTTTATTGATTGGCGACAATGATTCCGCCCAAGAACCAATCCATCTTCATCAGGCTGTTAGCGAACACATTAAGCCTTTGGTCTACATGGATCGTCAGGACCGACAGGATGCACTGAGTCAGACTTGGAATACACTCAGAAGCATAGATCTTCTCCCCTTCCACAAGATTTTGACTGGAGGTTTCAGAATGGGGATATCCAAAGGGAATCTTTGTAAAGCACTTGGCATGGCAGGAGGCATAGACCCCGCGATCGTCGCCCAACGCTTAGCAGGAAGCTGGACACCTGATGAGCTAAGCCTGCAAGAAATTCTGAACCCAGATGAAACTGAAAGTAGGCTTTGTCGTCCGTTCCCATTTTGCCTAGCTTATCCTTTGCAGGAGGAAAGTCCTGGCATCTTGGGAGATCCCAACGATTGGCAGATCGAATGGAAATGGGATGGGATTCGGGCGCAGCTCATCAAGTCTGAAGGTAAAGCGATGATCTGGTCGCGTGGAGACGAATCGATTGGGGATGCTTTTCCTGAGATATTGGAAGCCACGAAACTACTACCAGACAATGTTTGCCTAGACGGAGAAATCCTAGCTTGGGGTCACGAGGGGCTGAGATCTTTTTCCAGACTGCAAAAGCGCCTCGGGAGAAAATCCCCGACTGCATCGATGTTGAAACGAGAGCCTGTAAGATTTCAGGCCTACGACTTGCTCAGCTTAGGTGGCGAAGATTTGAGAGACTTGAAAATGGAAAGGCGTAGGGAAAAACTCGAACGGCTCATATCTAGTCTGCCAAATCGATTTCCTGTAAGTATTTCAGATGTCGTCGAAGGCAATTCTTGGAAAGACCTCGAAGCTCTTAGAGAGGAATCACGAGACAGAGGCGTGGAAGGATTCATGCTAAAAAAAAAGGATTCATGCTACACCCCGGGAAGGGTCAAAGGCACTTGGTATAAGTGGAAGATCGATCCATATCTCGCAGATATGGTTGTGGTTAGCGCACAATTGGGTCATGGAAAACGTTCCAATCTTTACACAGACTATACGCTTGCGGTGCGGAATGAGGATGGAGAGTTGGTTGTCGTAGCGAAGGCTTATTCAGGACTCACGGACAAGGAAATCAAAGAAGTCGATAAGATCATACGCGGTAGCATAACTGGGAAATTTGGCCCGGTAAGAAGCGTAAAGCCCAATCTAGTTTTTGAGATCGCTTTCGAGGGAGTCCAGATCTCGAAGAGACATAAATCTGGCGTGGCTCTGAGATTTCCAAGAATCAACAGATGGAGGAGGGACAAAGCACCGGATCAGGTTGATGAAGTAGCTATCATCAAGGGGTATGCAAATGACCCAACGAGACAGGAGGAGGATGGTCTCAAAGTTGATGAAGATGGGAATCTGCTGCTTTTCTGATATCCTTCAGTCGTTGATCGTCCATTCTGGAGAGATTTCGCAGCTGCATGGACATTCTTTGGTTCGAGGAGAGGGTTTCACGATGACGATCCAGAAAAGCCCAGTACGAAGAGGTGAAAGGGCATGCATTGGGTCCAGTAGACTCCTTCGGGTTATACCTGCATGATGCACAATAGTTGCTCATCCGATTGATGTACGCGCCAGTTGCAGAATAGGGTTTTGAGGCCATGAGTCCTCCATCGGCAAACTGGGACATTCCTATGACGTTAGGAGTCGTTACCCAGTCCACCGCATCCACATAGCTAGCAAGAAACCAGTCATTGATTTCCTCAGGCCGAACACCGATAAGCAGCGAATATAAACCAATAACCATGAGTCGCTGAATGTGGTGTCCATAACCAGTTTCTAGAACTTGGGTAAGACAGCTACTCATGCACGCCATGTCCGTTTTCCCGCTCCAAAAGAAAGATGGTAAAGGGATATCTGCTTTTAGGTGGTTATGGGTCCTGTAGTTGGGCATGTGCAGGTTGTAGATACCTCGCACATATTCTCGCCACCCAACGACTTGCCGGATAAACCCTTCTACAGCCGGTATAGGGGCACGTTCCTCGTAATACGCTGTCTCTACCTTTCTGACGACCTTAAGGGGGTCGAGGAGGCGGAGATTGAGAGGAGCCGCGACCAAAGAGTGAAAAAGAGTATTTTGGCCGGTCCACATCGCATCCTGAAACCTCCCATAGAGAGGTAGGCACTGATCAATAAAGTGGTCCAGTTGTGCCTCAGCATCATTCGGTGTAACCGGCCAATTGAAGTTATCGAGGTTCCCAGGATGATCTGTAAAGCGGGCATCTACAAACTGGATGACCTCCTGAGTGATCTTATCCGGTTTGGTTCCTTGGTTTTCAGGAATGGATGGCGGCCCTTTCTTACCAAAGCTTTCACGATTGTTTTTGTCGAAATTCCACTCACCTCCTACAGGTTTGTCATTATCCATAAGGATGTTGTGCCTGCGCCGAATTTCCCTGTAGAAAAACTCAAGCCTAAGAACCTTTCTGTTACTTGCATGATCTGAGAACTGCTCTTGGCTGCAAAGAAAACTTTCGTCTTCTGCGATTGTTAGGGGAACCCCAAGCTTTTCAATGACCTTGATGAGAGATGTGCGGACTCGGTAGTCGCCAGGCTGTTTTAGGTAGATCTCTTGAGGATTTAAGCGATTGATATCTGCTTCAAGAATGGAGGACAAAGAAGAGTCGGTGCCATCTGATGCTAGTTCATGATAGATGAGTGGCAGATTTTGTACTCCAAGATAATCCCTGAAGTGCCGCATCGAGGATAAGAAGAATACAATTCGGTGCTTGTTCGATAGAACGTGAGTGGACTCTTCGGTTGCTTCAGCCATCCAAAACATGTCCTGATGAGGGTTGAAGTCATTAGGACAATATCGTTGGTAATCTAGCTGATCACCTAATACGACAACGAGACGCCTAACATTGGTAGTCCCTGATTTGGTCACGAGATTCCTCTAGATCTAGATGGTGGAAAGTGCTTCGAGCGCACGGGCGCGCGCAAATTTGTGATCAACGCACGGCTCGGGGTAATTTTCGCCGAGGCTGAGATTTGTATCTTCAAGAGTTGCTTTGGGAGCATCCCATGGGCTGAAGAGCCATTTCTTGGGAACATCATCGAGAGGTGGTATCCATTTGCGGACGTAATTCCCCTTAGCATCAAACTTTTCCCCTTGGAGGATGGGATTGAAGATTCTGAAATAAGGTGCAGCATCCGCACCACAGCCAGCAGCCCATTGCCAGCCTTGGGTATTACTGGCTAAATCAGCATCGACTAAGGTGTCCCAGAACCATTTGGCCCCCTCGTTCCAAGAGATGAGCAGATGTTTGACAAGAAATGAAGCCACGACCATTCGGACACGATTGTGCATCCAACCCGTTTCATAAAGCTGCCGCATACCGGCATCCACCATAGGGTAGCCAGTGTTGCCAAACTTCCACTTATCTAAGGTATCTGGATCGTTCAACCACGGAAAACTTTGGTATTTTGGGCGAAGAGGTTGGTCCGTTATTGTTGGGTAGTGGTAAAGCAAGTGGTAGGAAAACTCCCTCCAACCTACCTCGGTCAAAAACTTATTTTGCCCACGGTTGGAACCCTCTGGTTCATTCTCCAGCACTGCATGACAAATTTGACGTGGACTTAAAAGCCCCCAGGCCAAGTAAGGGGATAGGCGCGAGGTTCCATCAATCCCGGGATTGTTGCGACGATGAGAGTAAGAGTCGACTACTGAGGAGAGTGAGTACGCAAGACGTTTGTGAGCCGCATCTTCACTTACCTCCCAGTACTGATGCAGTTTTTGGTGCCAATCCAAACGGGGCAGAAGCCCTAGGTCATCCAGAGCAATACCAGATGAAGGAAAATCAGAAAAAGAAATGTTGTCCAGATGGTAAGATAAAGGCTCTTGGAAGATGTACTTCCTAGTATGCCTCCAAAAGGGAGTGAAGACCTGAAAGGGCTTGCCAGTTTTGTTTTGGACCTCCCATGGTTCTACCAACAATGTGCTGTTGAAGCTTTGTTGGTGAATACTATTGGAACGGAGGGAGTTGATTACAGAGGCCTCAACTTCCATGCCATAAGGGTCAAAAGCCCTTCCGAAGTAGACACCGTCAGCACTGGACTCTCGGACTAGTTTGGACAGTATACTGGAGGGATCCCCATGATAGAACGAAAGGTTGCCACCGAGCTTTGAAATGTCGGATGCGAGACTGGCCAACGCGTTGTGAAGCCACCATCTTGAGGCTTCTCCCGGCGCCCACTTCTGGTTGGAGTCGGAGTCCCAAATAAATATCGGGATGATTGAGTATCCATTTGAAATAGCCTCGAAAATAGAAGGATTGTCGAGGAGCCTTAGGTCCTTGCGAAACCAAACAATGATTTTCTTTTCGGCTGTCGGATTATTAGGAGTCATTAAGTCTAAGAGCAGAGAGCCCAGAATCGATGGAGATAACTTGGCCTGTTATCGATTGGGCAGATGGGGAGTGAAGATAATTTATAGTGTCACACACCTCCGATACTGCAGGGAGGCGCTTGAGCGGGTGACGCTTTTCGATGACTGGAACTGCTTTCTCGCCGCCAACTAGTGAAAGCCCGTTTTCGGTTGGAGTTAAGGTGGGAGCAACTACATTAACACGGGTTCTGGGCGCGAGATCAGCAGATAGAGATAGCGCAAAACCTTGCAGCGCTGACTTCGCGGTAGAAATCGCACAGTGGTTGGGCAATCCAGAACGAGCAGCGACTGTTGAGATAAAGACAAGAGAGCTGCTGCGAAGTCGAGGAAGCAGAGCCTTAACTAGCACAAATGCATCGAGCACACTGGAGGTGAAAGCCTTCAAGATTTCGTCAGTGGTAAGCTTTCTGATAGAGCCTAAAATGATATCGCCAGGACAAAAGGTGAGGGCATCGATCTGGGGCGGCAATCTGTCAGAGTAAGATGCGGGATCAGATGCATCGCCTTCTATCCAAGTGCAAGAACTAGGAATTGATGTGGGACGAGAGCGTGATAAAGCATAAGTCGAATGGAGTTGTGAAGAAGACTCCAGTAGAGTGTGTCCGATCCCTTTCGAGGCACCGACGATGAGATGAGTTGGAGGGGAAGAGTTGTTCATACTCCCCTATCGAAAAACAATGGCAAAAAGATCACTCGGGCGGATTCACTATCCAGTAATTCTAGAGGATTGGGAAGCGCCATTTAATTACTCAATTCAACATCGACTGTAATCCACCCCCGTATCCTGCAAGTTCGAGGTAGGCACGTCCTATTTCTTTATTTTGTTGATCAAAAACCTTACAGGCTCCCTCCCAGTAGGGATTAGAAGACTCGTTTCCATAAAATTCCTGATCCGGGATCATAGGTTTAAGTTTGTAGACTAGCTCACCTTTGCTTGGGTGTTTGGCCGTAATCTCAACGTGGGTAGGGTATTTAAGACCAGTCTGAGAACTTTTCCAATGTTCAAAAGTGCCCCAATTGAAATCTTCAGAGTATGCTTTGACCACAGCCCCGTTTTCGTCAATCCAGTTGATGGAGGACCATTTGTCTTCCGCTCCACTTTTTCTTCTTAGCCGGTAGGCCATAACCTCAGTCCCATCATTCAATTGGATGCAGGTCCAATCCCATCCCTCCATCTCTTTACTGAGTTGGCTTGATGAAACCTCATGATCCATCCAGACGTTTCCGTGGACCTTGATTTCGCGGTCGTTGGTTTTGAGTACACCCGATGCAGAAAGGTTGGTATAGGACCAGTACCAACTGACTGAGGCCGGATTACTACCCTTTCTACTGACACCTCGGTCTCCAAAGCGTACAAGAGGCTTCTGGGGTATAAGTTTGAGATCAAGGCGACTTCCGTCTGGGTAATTAGTACTCAATCTAAATGAGTCATCTTCAGGTGTATGCTGGGCATGTATACCTCCGACCTGCAATGACAGTTGCTCAGGTTTGATTCTCACTTGCCAACCCTCACGAAAGGTGCGCTCGTAATGAGTATATTTTTGCAAGGAAATATAACTCAGCCCTGCATGAGCAATGTAGAGCTGTCTGTTGCCGAAAGAAGATTTTTGGGGTAAGCTTGCTGAAGCAGGAGAACCAGCAACCCTAAATATAGTGGACTGGAAGCCATATTGATGGTCATCAGAGGATGACTTTAAGTGCCCCACCCAGTACCACCATTCAATGCCATAGCCTGTGTGTGGACCATGATCCCTTGGAAACACGGGGTTGTAATCAGGCTGAGGCACAAGATAACCTTTAGAGGAGCGCTCTGGCGGGGTAATCCAGTTGGGCGAGCCAAAGGATATGGAAGCGAAAAGTGTAATAGTAAGCAGCCTCATAGATTTTTGTTTTTTGTATGCCAAATTGCAGAGGATAAGCACCCACACAGAAACCCAACCGAAACCAAAAGGAGTCCAAATAATAAAATGCTCGTGGCAGATGGACTCCAGATGAGGGTCCAACCAAAGGACTGAACGTTAATGACGTGAACTAAGAGTAGTCCGATCGCAATGCCGAGGACCGTGCCGCAAAACCATGAAGTCAGACCCACCAACCCGCCTTCAAGCCCAGCGATCAAAACAAGTTGGCGGTTACTGAATCCAAGATACCGAAGAGTCTTCCAAGTGCTTTTCGACTCTTCGAAGATAGAAAACAGGCCTAGGGCCAAGCCTAGAAATGCAACCGAGAGGCCTATAATTATAAGAGCACGAGTAGAGCTGAAGGTTTGGTTAAATATTTTTAGCGCTACATGTTTCAGCTCGTTTTGGTTTCGAATCTCAAGACCGGGAAAGGCAAGCCTCATCTCGTCTCTAATCTTGTTTACGAAAGAATCGGGTTTTAAAAAGAGGCTTACATTGGCTGGTCGAGCAGAATCGGTCCATCCCATCCAAGTGGTCTTATCGATAGCCGCCGTTCCAAACTCATTTCCGTAATCAGCAAAGATGCCCACGGGACTGACCAATTTGTCCCCGTGTCTTGTTGAAACTTGCACGGATCCACCATCAAACACGCCAAACCTCCTCGCAAAGGCTTCGCTGACATAAGCGGGTTGAGCATTCTTTGTTACGGTAAGACTCCCAGGAGGTTTCAGCCAAATTTGGTCTACACGGTTTTCCCAAGCCTTGAAATCAATACCAGCTAGAGTGGTCATGCTCTCGCTGGCTCTTACCTGTGAAGAGTAAAATACATCAGCATAAGCTATGGTTTCGTTTTGAAGCAGACTTTCTAGCACCTTGGGGTCGATGCCGTTTAGCATAGAAGCAGATCCCGAAAGTCCTCTTTCTGAAATAAAAAGATCAGCCTGAAATCTGACTTCAAACCATTCTGTGATAGACCTGCTGAAGCTGTTAGTCATCTGGTACATACCGGTTACCATGCCCGTCGCAACAACGAGACCGGCAACAGCGAGACGGTGTCGGCTTGAGCCTTCCTTAAGACGACTGATTGCTAAAACAAATGCTGGGTTTGCAGAAAACCCTTTTAGCAACGAGGAGACCCATACAAGGATTTGCCCAGAAAGGAAAGCACAGCCAAAGATCCAGCATCCAGCGGCCAAAAAACCTCCAACAGGCGCATTACCTCCGCCGGCCATTTTGATAGGCTGTAGAAATGCTAGAATGGTTCCTGAAAATATTAAAAAAATCCCATATTTGGGATCACTTAACCACGAAATCCCTAGTGAACAGTTCCCTCTTTTGAGCACTTGGGCCGGAGGAGTTTGCATGGCGTCTC
>CAJWWL010000101.1 GCA_913048125.1 uncultured Opitutia bacterium
GGTGGGTGGCAAAGCTGGATTACCAAATCAGCTACTGTGGATTTACAAGCAGGTTTACAAACTCTTCGAATCAACGCTATCGGTAACCTGTGGAACCTAAATTGGATTCGGTTTACCTTGCAGTAAAAAGCTAGCGCCTGACATCAGAAAGGCACTTGAAGATCCTGAACTAGATGCGGTCTCCATAGCCACCCCAAACCATTGGCACTCTCTAATGACCATTTGGTCCGCACAGTCGGGGAAGCATGTGTATGTGGAGAAACCAATGAGTCATGATGTTGCCGAAGGACGCATATGTGTCGAAGCACAAAAGAAATATGGCGTAGTCATTCAACATGGCACACAGCGACGTAGCGACGCTCGCACTGCCGGACTTCACGAGGCCATTCAAGCTGGCAAGTTCGGAAAGCTAAAAATTGCTTACGGCTACTGCTGTAAGCCTCGCGGCAGCATCGGTATTAAGAGTCCGTCAAGCCCTCCAACCAATCTCGACTGGAACTTATGGCGCGGCCCAGCAGTCATCGAACCTTATCACGGCAACTACATCCACTACAATTGGCACTGGTTCTGGTCCACTGGCAACGGCGACCTTAACAACCAAGGCACACATCAACTCGACGTTGCCCGCTGGGCAATCGATACAGATCAGACCCATCCGGTCCGTGCCCGTGCCATAGGAGGCCGTTTTCAGTGGGGCGATCAAGGCGAGACTCCCAATACCCTATTCGGCATCGCCGAATATCCCAATGGCCAGCAGGTCATGTTTAACGTGCGCAACGTCAACTACAAGGGCTACCAACGCCAAGTTGAAAACGAATACTATTTCGAAGATGGCGGAAAGATTGTTCGAGGCAAATACTACGCAAAGGGCAGCACAAATGGAGAAAGTATCTCTGTGCCATCCGGCAAGGTGACCGAGGGTGGCAACTGGGGCAGTTTTGTCGCCGCTTGCCGTGCAGGCAAACCAGAGATGGCAAATGGAAATGTATATGATGCCCACTATGGTTGCGTTCTCGGGCACCTTATGAACAACTCCTACCGCCTAGGCGAAAAAGTGCCCTTCAATGCAAAGGCTGGCAAGTTTGGAGATGATGCTGACGCCAACGAGCACTTTATGAAACTACACTCGATCATGAGTGATGGTGTAGGTATCCCAGATAACGAGGCTGAGTATATCGTAGGACCATGGCTCTCATTCGACCCCAAAACTGAAAGACACAGAGGCGAACACGCCAAGGCAGCAAATGCACTGCTTCAAGACCCCAATCGTAAGGGTTTTGAAGTGCCAACGGCAAAAAAGGTTTAACCCAAACTACACTGGCAGTTCCCAGCCTTTTCGGTACTGGCGACGGATGTATTTGTCGGCGTCAGGATTTCCTCGTGCCTTTAGGTTCTTGGAGTCCCATTCTATTTTCTCACCTGAACGGATGGCTACGTTACCGAGAAGGACTGTTTCCGAAAAGGGGCCCGACTGCGCAAAGTTGGATAATGGCTGAGGCCCACCACTACGAATAGCATTAATCCATTCATAATCCTCATCTTTGGTGCGGGCAAGAGTTGGTTCCGGCGCCTCGAAGCCTTCTTTAACAAAATCTAGATACCCCTTCTCTCCTGTTGTGATGGCTCCATCCAGATGCTTCACTACAAAGTTGGTATTGCTACGGTTGAAGTAGAGAGTCCCCTTAGTTCCAACTAAGATTGATCCGTACTTGGACGAACCTGTAAATTTGCCATCCTTATTACGTTTGTAGAGCTCGACGCCTTCCCAAAGTTCTTTGGCAGGGACGACAGGTTCATCGCCATCGCGACCGTCATACCACTTGAGCATAACAGGGGGCTTTTTGCCACGAGCGGGAAATTGGTAAGTGACCACCGACCATTTTGGAGCGGAAACCTCAGTATTACCACCAGACTGAGCTACAACGGAATCAGGAGAACCTAGGTCTAACGCCCAATATGCCATGTCCATGATGTGGCAGGCCATATCGCCAAGCGCACCAGTGCCATAGTCCCACCAACCACGCCAGTTGAAGGGCAGGATACCCTTTGCAAAGTCACGTTTAGGGGCGGGGCCTAGCCAGAGGTCCCAGTCTAGATGCTTGGGAATATCCGCTTTGACGGGAAAGGATGACATGCCCTGCGGCCAGATGGGCCGGTTTGTCATAACATGGGCCTCGGTGACATCACCGATGATACCTGCGTTGATTAGCTCGACGGCGCGCCGGATGGGTTCACCAGCGTGAGCCTGATTGCCCATTTGGGTGACGACACCTTTCTTCGCGGCCACTTCAGTCATCAACCGCGCTTCGTGGACGGACCATGTAAGAGGTTTTTGAGTGTAGCAGTGCTTGCCCATTTGCATAGCAAGCAGAGAGGCTGGAGCATGTACATGATCTGGAGTGCTAACGGTTACCGCATCGATATCCTTATCCATCTCCTCCAGCATTTTTCGAAAATCCTTGTAGACTTTCACCTTATCGTCGTTCTCCGTGAAGAAATCAATGAGCCGAGCGCCTCGGGATAGATCAACATCGCAGAGAGCAACGATCTTGGCGCCGTGCTTGTCTGCTCCCATGACATCACTGGACCCTTTTCCTCCCACACCAATACCTGCAACATTGATTCGACTATTGGCTCCAAATACTTGGCTGGGGACATAGTTGCAGGCGAAGGCTGTTGTGGCAGCAACCTTTACAAAGGTTCTTCTGGAAGAGTAAGTTTTCTTGGTTTTCATGGAATCGATATTGGCTGAAATCATAGGACTTAGGGAAAACAACGCCTCCGCAAGAAACACTCTTCTCTAACGTTGGCAAGACATTAGGTCTCGACAATATTTGACAGCTTCAAGGGCTACATTACCAATATTTTCTTTCATGTCAGACATCCTCGAAAACCCAGAACTGCACAACAAACTGAGCGCGCTTGGCAAGGCGCTGGTCAATCAGGAGCTAGCTCAAGTGGCCATCCCCCCCCAAGAGCCATCAGATGGCTTCTGGTTTGGTGGAGGCAATGTGATTTCAGACATTGATGGCACGCTGACGCTATGCGGACGCTACAGGAACTACGGAGACTCACGCACAGGAACAGGCGCAGGGCAACGCGGACTGGAATTTGCTATCTTCAAGGCCGAAGGCCCATTTGGCCCGTGGGAGAAAGTAAAAAGCTTCACAAAGGCAGACCTAGCCTGTGGAGGGATAGGCGTTGTTTCAATCGAGGGCGGCGGACTACTTAGAACCTCCAATGGTTATGAACTATTCGTTTCTACTGAAAAGGACCGCCCTTATCCAACTGGCTACGAGGGATTCCAGAAACCTGGCACTGGCGTCTGGAGTATAGATTGGTTGGCGGCAGATAATATTGAAAACATTGATCCCACTCAACTTTCTCCTCTACTACATTCGGACGACCTTGCTACGCTTCACATAAAAGACCCAGTTCCTGTCCCCCACCCTGACGGAAAATCTGCAGCTTTGATCTACTGCCACCATCCCTTTGGATGGAGCAGTTCTAATACGGGTCTGATGGTAAGAAAAGGGCCAGCAGGCAAGGACTTTGAACCTGTCACCAAGGCAATGCTTCCGCGTGGTAATACTTGGGATGTGGCATGTACTCGCATTACTGAGCGCCTTGCACTCCCCCAAATTGGGATACTCAAAGACCTACCCCCGCTCTCACTTTATTTTTATGATGGCGCTGAGTGCCTACGCCAACTGGATGAAAATCCTCTTGCAGTTGCTCGTCCCAGAGGATGGTCGTGTGAAGAAATTGGAGGATTGGCCGTAGGCTCAGACGAAGACTTCCCTAGCCTACACCGAATCTCAGTAGACTTCCCACTATTCATCTCCAGCACAGGCACAGGATGTAGTCGATACGTAAGCACAGTTACCACTCCGGATGGTATTCTCGCTCTCTGGCAACAATCTCAAAACGACCTTTCCCAACCACTCGTTTCCAACTTCCTAGCAATGGAGGAGGTTGAACATATCCTCACAAATTAACTCCAACTCAAACGATTGTTGAAAATGCACACTACAGATCGTCGCAAATTCATTAAGACCTCTGCTGGAATAGCCGCTGGAACGACCCTCGCCTCAAACATCTCCGCCCAGGCCCCCAAAAGTACCACCCCCAAGAACTTCAAGATTCAAAAAGGCCGAATCAAACAGTCAGTCATGGGCTGGTGCTTCAAACCCATGGCGATACCCGACCTAGCAAAAGCTTGTAAATCCATTGGTCTGGTTGCTATGGAAGGAATCTCCCGAGAGCATTATCCTACAGTCAAGAAGTTAGGCATGACCATTTCCTTAGTAGGAAGTCACGGTTTTAAGAACGGCCCCGTAGATCCCGAAAACCATGCCGAGTGCCGAAAAAAGCTCAACGACGCCATAGACCTCTGCGCAAAGGAAGGCTATAAGCGGGTCATTACATTTACCGGAATGTCCAAGAAGGGAATCTCAGACGCGGCAGCCGCAAATAACTGCATCGACCTATGGAAATCCGTTCTACCGAAGGCTGAAAAGCACGGAGTCACGCTCTGCCTAGAACACCTAAACTCCCGCGATGACTCACATCCGATGAAGGGCCATCCCGGTTACTGGGGAGACGATGTAGATCATTGTGCCGAACTGATACACAAAGTGGCATCTCCAAGCCTCAAGCTTTTATTCGACGTATATCACGTTCAAATCATGAACGGTGATGTTATTCGCCGCATACGCCAATATAAGGATATCATCGGCCACTACCACACAGCCGGCAATCCGGGCCGCGCTGAACTGGATGACACACAGGAAATCAACTATCCTGCAGTAATGCGTGCTATTTTAGAAACCAAATACGATGGGTTTGTTGCGCAGGAATTCATCCCGACTTGGGATGACAAGGTATCCGCATTAAGACATGCGGCAATGGTCTGTGACGTTTAAGAATTCAAAAACTCAATAATCATGGCATTTCAGTTCTGTCTAAACACAAGCACGATTAAGCCTCAGCCACTGCTGAAGAAAATTGAACTCGCTGCCAATGCTGGCTTCGCTGGCATTGAGCTATGGATCAATGATGTTTACGATTTTATTGGCCGTGGTGGTGAAGTTGCAGATGTAGAGAAAGCGTTGGCTGACCACGGACTATTCGTACCCAGCGTCATCGCCATTCGCCAGTGGGGAGACATGGACGGATGGGAGTACCAACTCGTCCTAGATGAAGCCCGTCGCCGCTTTGCTCTCGGTGCAAGACTTGGCGCCAAGTACATTGTGGCGACCCCGCCCCTAGAGCAAGAAGGTCAGGATCACCTGCCCAGTCGCTACAAAGATCTACTAAATATCGGTCGCGAAGAGGGAATCCTCCCCACCTTTGAGTACATCAGCTTCTTCAAGTCTGTCCACAAACTACGTGATGCTTGGCGGATCGTGCAGGAAACTGATGACCCTGACGCTACGCTGATTCTTGACGCCTTCCATAACTGGAACAGTGACTCCACCTTGGACGACCTTCGGCAAATTCCAGCTGAGAGAATCAGCCACTACCATATCGACGACGCACACCCTGATAAACCCGCGCTGACTCAAAAAGATCCTGACCGTGTAATGATTGGCGAAGGTCAGATCGACCTCGCCGCCGAAATTGCAGTCCTGCGAGAGATCGGCTACAAAGGCACAGTGAGCCTTGAACTTTTTAACGAGGAACTCTGGGCGAAAGATCCGGCCGAGGTACTCAAGGTCGGCGTCGAACGGATGCGGGAACTCTTTGCCTAGCGCTTACCCGCATTACCAAACAATGGCTCGGGCGGCCTATTTGAAGTAGAACAGCATAAATACCGCGCAGGCAGCAAGAAGGCCACCCCAGAAGCGGTCTTCCTTTAAAATGCTGTAGGCGCGCCCCCTGCTCGCAGCCTTGAGCATCATTTTGAGGACGTTATCTAGGAACATAATCCAAGTCCATAATGCGGCTATTGCTCCTGCTGCTACAGGTGGCATGAAACTCTTCCACATCAATACACCCAACACAGCATATATCGCAAGTGTACCCGCAACCTTGACGCCAAAGTAACGCAAGGACTCACGGCTGAAGACACCTAGACCAACCCAGGTCAACTTCGACTTGTTAGGTTCGGCCTGCGTGCACTTACTGACTAAAATATTAGCAATTACTGCTGCAACCGCAGCAACGAAGACACTGTGAAAGAAATTTAGATTCTCGCCGAATAGACTCACTACTGTCTCGTTTCCAGCAAACACTGCAGTATAAACATTGGGAAAGGTGTAAGACACAAGGACGCCTACAAGTATTGATGCAAGACCTCCCAATGGAGTGGCGCCCTTCCATAGCATACCCATGAAGAAGGCCACTACTATACCAGCAACAAGTCGACTTTGATGCTTGGCCACATAGGTAAAGAATGGTTCCTTCGTGTTGGGATCGAAAACTAGAATAGTGAGGATGGCAGCACCTACGACAAAAGCAGCGATACAAAAACGCCCGAACCGGATGAGTTGTCTCTCGGTAGCTTGGGGATTAATGAAGCGCTTATAAATATCGAATGTGATCAGGGTCGCAGCAGAGTTCATCATAGAATCTACGCTAGATAGAATAGCACCAATCAATCCTGCAGCAACCAAACCGACGAGACCAGCGATACCTACCGGAGCAACAACTTCGCGCAACAAAAGCGGAAAGGCAGTGTCTCCATCAACAGCGACGCCAGGCATCTTTTGGGAGAAGAAGTAAAAAGCAGCTATACCCGTACCAATAGAGATAAATGGGATCAACAGTTTGAAGAACCCAGCGGTAATGATACCCATTCTGGCCTCCTTGTCCGTCTTGGCCGCAAGTGCACGTTGAACAATAAACTGATTGGCTCCCCAATAGTAGAAGTGTAATACCATGAGACCTGTGACCATGCCCGACCAAGGCCGCTGAGGATGATCTGATGGAAGATGAAGGTGGAACATATCTTTACCTGCAGCGTCCATGGCACGAAGATTTGCCCAGCCTCCAATTTCAGGCTGCGAAAAGGTGAGAAAGGCTACAATAATAGCAGCTAAGAGCATCAGTATGGATTGAATGACATCAGTTATGATGACTGCTTTAAGCCCCCCAGCGATTGTGTATGAACCAGTCACCACCGCCATTATAATGACACCTATGATGTAGAAGTTCTTATCAATTTGAATCTGCTGGGGGTTGGTAGTAGTTGCGGTCTGGAGGACGGCGTCAATATGAGACTGATCCACGAGGAGTATGTTGACCGTGCGTGATCCAATGTAGAACGCTGGAAGCATCATAATCAGCACTATAATCGTAATCATGATCAGTGAGTAGGCAACCCGACTACGATCATCGTAGCGTTGACTGAGGTAATCACTGAGGGTGAAGATACCCAACTTACGGTAGACCGGAAGTAGACAGTAGCAAAGCATAAGTAAGCCTGCAATTGCGGTAATTTCGAAGTGACTCTCGACAAAACCCAGACTGAAACCTACCGCCATCATACCAACAATGTGGTTGGCAGATACGTTCGTGCCAAATATAGAACCAGCAACACCCCACCAACGGGTACTGCGACCGGCTAGATAAAAATCCTCGGTACTTTCCTCTTTTCGACCGGCCCAAAGACCAACGACCATGACAAGAATTAGGGAGCCAAAGAAAACAACGAAATCTGTGGGAGTTAGCAGACCATTCATGGGCCGGAAGCATGGACTTAGACTTTAGGCAAGCAAGGTCAAAAGGGGAAATCAACTTGAGCAAAACACAGTTCCCATTCAAGTTCAGTCCCATGGTCAAACATCAGGAGCAATTCGCCAGTGACAACAGTTCAGGTATGTGCCCGGAGGTACTTGAGGCTATGCTATTAGCCAATGAGGGGGACGTCCCCTCCTACGGGGACGATGTATGGACAGCACAGGTCTCTGATCGATTCCGAGAACTATTCGAAAGAGACTGTGAGGTTTTCTTTGTATTTAATGGTACAGGAGCGAACAGTCTGGCCCTCGCATCACTTTGTCGTTCTTTTCATAGCATTATTGTCCACGAGACTTCACACGCTGAGACGGACGAGTGCGGCGCCCCAGAATACGCGTCTAACGGATGTAAGCTCCTTCTCGGTAATGGCGAAATGGGTAAACTTTCTCCTGAGAGCATACACCATTTAGTCACTAAGCGTACGGATTTACACTACCCAAAGCCCAAGGCTATCAGCCTCACCCAGTCCACGGAGATGGGCACACTCTACAAACCAGATGAACTGGCGAACATTCATGAGGTCGCGAGGAAGCACAATCTATACATTCACATGGATGGAGCGCGATTTGCGAATGCCTGTGCAGCACTTGAGACCGCCCCTGCTGACCTCTCCTGGCGAAACGGGATCGATGTACTCTGCTTCGGAGGTTCAAAGAATGGTATGGCTTTGGGCGAGGCTGTGATCTTTTTCAACAAGCGATTAGCAGAAGACTTCGAGTACCGCTGCAAACAAGCCTCTCAACTTGCTTCAAAAATGCGTTTTATCTCTGCACCTTGGTTAGGTTTATTGGAAAACGATATTTGGTTAAAAAATGCTGCGCATGCTAACAAATGCGCCCATGAGCTTGCCGCTGGTTTAGATAAGATTAAAGGTATAGACCTACTCTTTCCAGTGGAGGCAAATGCAGTCTTTGTAGAAATGCCTGTTAAAGTGCAGGAAGCATTACGGGCCAAAGGCTGGAGGTTTTACACCTTTATCGGTGAAGGAGGTGTACGGCTCATGTGCTCATGGTGTACAACTATGAGTCGTATCAAAGAGTTTATCAGTGATACGAGGGAAGCGGCGATGAATGAGGGTAATTAGCGCCGCATGCCCGGACGACGAATTTGTGGCCCCCACTTGCTTTGAGGCTTGGGGGTACCCTCATTGGACAACTCTTCGCTAGAGGACTCCTCTTCCAGTGGGTCTACAGGTACCACAACGGCATCACTTTTAGACTCAACAGATTTGGATGGCGTTAGCTTTCTAGGTTGAGGCCGACGTAATCCTGGCCGATTAAAACCACTTGCATTAGGGGTTTGAGATTTAACTGCTTTGGACTTATTCTCTTTCTCCAAGGCTTCCAACTCCTCTAGAAGCGATTGAGCTTCTTTGAGAACGTCGGCATTATCTGATAAAATCTTGTCCAACCCCTCAAGTTGATCATCAATGCGGGCCTCTTCCTCTCTAATTTCAGCTGCAATTCTTGATGCTTGCTCAATTACTGGAGGTTCTGGGGATTCTTCGATCTCGATGCCTAATGAAGGGGAGACCTTTTCGTTTTGTTTTTTTCGGGTGTCTGCAACAACTGTACCTGAAACAGCAGATGATCCAGATACTTTCTGTGTGCTGCTAGGCTTTCGAGGAGTGTCTGATAATGTGCTGACGACTATTGAAGAAGAGGTTCCTGTGCCGACAGAAGGTTTGGGTTTAATGCGGACGACCTTATTTGGCTTATTTTCAGATATTGGAGGATTAGGCCCTTTAGATTCCTCAGTAACCTGAGTATTTCCTCCAAGTTCTAGAGGAGCAACTGGCTGCACAATTTGTTTCTTGGATGAAAGCTTCGAGTGACCAATCCCGGATCTGGTGGGTTTTTGGCTCGAAGGATTAATTTGTAGTGGGTTTTTGAATTTAGAGAACAACGAAGGCTTAGTGTCAGGCTTATCTGTTTGCTTGTGTGAAGTTTCTGGTACTTTTGGCAGTTCGGAAACCGTGTCCTTTTCGACCGGTAACCTCTGCGGAGTACTCCACTTTGGCTCTGGTTTTTTAGGAGTCACAAACTCAGTTTGATGTTCACGCGGACCAAAGTCCCATGAACGAGTAGATTTACGTTCAGGTTTCTTTATCTTGCGGGCCAAAGAATTGGATTCGGTCTCAGCCCCTCGAGGTAGACGAAACCCTCCGTCACGGCTGAGTTCAGAAATCCTACGTGAAGAGCCTTGGCGCTCGATTGGTATGAAACTATGCTTTTTATTTTTATCATTATTCATACCCGGGTGCACGAGAGGTTTATCTACGCGCACTGGCTTTGGTTTGGACATCTCAGGTGAGGAAACCCTAGTGGGAGACGAAATCTTGTAATTTTCACCGGAGGGTACTGAATTGGGGTATCTAGGTTTGGGAATATATGGTAGTCTAGGCACTCTGACCATGACATCCTTGGGTTCTTTGGAAGTAATGGATTTTGAAGCGGCGGAGGGGCGCTCAACGACTTTGGTGTATTGGCGATCGCGACCAAACCAACTCAGTGGATTGATACGGTCTCTAAATCTCGTCTTCTGAGTTTTCTCGTCTTGGCCCAACTTACGAACAATTCCTTTTTCTTTTGCTTCAATTTCAGAGTCCTTGATCGTAACTGAGCGAATTTTCCTTACGTGAGCACTCTGCTCCTTAAGTGCAGCATTGATCATCGCAGAACGAACATCGGGTTCAATCTTTTGAAGTTTGCTCAATACATTGTCCCTTTTGCTATTAGGGACGGACTTTCTCGCAGAATTCAGTGCAGCCTCAACATCGTTTAAGATGTTCAGAAACTCTGTTCGATTCGTATCGGTCCTAACCCGCTGTGCGTTAGCTTTAGCAGCATCAATAGACTCCTGAACTTCAGAGAACCTGGGCTTTTTGAAATCCTGCGAAAGAAGTGGAATCGTAGCAAACAAACACGCGCAAAGAACCGTAGCACGGACTAGTGCGCGCTCGTGGCAACTGGGAGATGGCCAAGTTTCGCTAGCAGACATGGGGAAGGGAATCGAAAAACCAAAGCTAAATTAGAAGATATTGGCAAATCTTTATTGTCCCACAGATTGAATTCTTGCGACTTTAACGAGGTTCAATCAGTTTTCATTAGCGAATGAGAGTAAGAGGAAATAGGAGCATTGTGGCAGGAGGGATTTTGCTACTGGGTTTTTCAGGCTGCCAAGAATCTAGTGTATACAATTACCTTGAGGAAGTCGGGGCTAGAGTGAAACTAGATCCATACGAAGCAGTGCACACGGTACAGTTTGCCTACAAGGATTCAGTTCCAGATGCGTTAAAGGATCTCCCCAAAGAACTACGGGCACTTGAACTCCAAGGCACGCAGATTAATAGCGAACATCTAGAAAGTTGGAAAACGCTTCCAGAACTACGTACCCTAGACCTTACCTCTACGGGCATCGATGACGCATCAGTCAAGATCTTGAAGAACTATTCGAAACTCGAGGTCTTACACCTCGCCGATACAGCCGTGCGGGGAACAGGATTCATCGACTTGGTAACCCTCAAA
>CAJWWL010000102.1 GCA_913048125.1 uncultured Opitutia bacterium
TAGAAGTATTAGTACTCTGCAGAAAGTTGCTTTCTAAAGCATTTCACAAATATTGTTCAAGCGAGTTGCGGTTCAGACAGCGCATGTATTCATGGACTCGAAATGTCCTCAGCCTGTCATTGGCTCCAGACCTTAGCATGGTCGCCGCTGAGGTTGAGGTGCTGGGCTGGGGAGTGGATTTCGAAAGTGCTCCAAGGTCCAGGTTTATAGGGATATTTCTCAATGACTGATTCATCGACATCAACGCCTAGTCCAGGAGTGTCGGGCAGGATTAAATCACCATTTTCTACGTGAAGTCGTTCCTTGAGGATTTCGTCGGCGAGGGGGAAGGGGTAGAGGATGGGTTGCCCACGATGCTCGTAACAGGGGTACTCAAGCCATGATGCTGTCTCTTTCCCAAAACAAGCACCGACTTGCGCGTCCGCTATCGTCTCCAGTTCAGTGCCCCAGTTGTGAAAGGCGAATTCTAATTGGTGCTTCTTGCAGGCTTGTAGGATGTCCTTGATTGAACCGAGACCACCGTGGTGTGAGACGTCCGCCTGTACGATGTCGACGCATCCGTTTTCAATAAGGCTGAGAAAACCTTCGTGGGAGGTTTCGTGTTCACCGGCTGCAATAGGCACTATGTTCTTTTGGCGCAGCTTTGTGTAGGCGGGATGGTCTTCGGGGGGAAGTGGTTCTTCCAGCCATGTGATCCCATATGGCTTAATTTCTTGCGCCATTTGTTCGATTTGCTCTGGCGTGTAGGACTGGTCACCCATCCGGAACCAACCGTGTGCATCTAAGCAGAGCCCGATGTCGGGCCCAACTGCTTCGCGCATTAGCTGGACTGTGCGTAAGTCTTCTTCGGGGCCAAGCGCGGGTCGGTATTTGAAAGCAGAGAAACCAAGCTCTGCACTGATAGCTGCTTCGGCGGCGTACTCTTCGGGTCTCTGGTACATGCCTGCACTTCCGTAAAGACGCAGTTTCTCTTGCTTCCGCCCTCCCAGAAGTTCACTGGCGGTACACCCCTCATACTTGCCAATAAGATCGTGTAGGGCAACATTGACCGCCCCATATGCCAGAAGTAAGTCGCCTCGACCTTGTGAGGCTACAAGCGAGTCAATAGCAGTAATGTCTGAGGCTTCTTGGCCTACAAGCAAATCGCTCAAGAGGCCGTTCATCATCTCAGCCATTGGCTCTGAAGCTGCGCCGGGACCATAGCCACAAAGCCCATTATCTGCGGTAAGCTTTACAAAAAGGGCATCTCGTTTGTATATGGTACGGACTCCATTGTTGAAAGGCAGAACAACAGGTTCCGGCATGGGGCAACTGAGAAGTTGCGCTTGGATTTTTGAGATTTTCACAAGACTCAGGGGAATACTTCAATTTCAGAGAGCCCATCTGGACCACGACCGCTGAAGGCGTGGACACCAAGTGTTTTAAATTTCCTATTTCCAGTTATTGGAAATAGACGCCAAAATTGATCGTTGTTTATTACCGTGCCTAGTGCGGGAGGGCTGTCGTGTTCGTTACGAAGAGTTCCGTTGAACACTTGTATGGCTTGGCTGACCTTACTCTGAATCATAGTACGGTCATAGGTGGCGAGAAGGGAGACCTTTTGTGGTTTAGCAAATTCAAGGGTGAAGCTCGCGCCCCATGGTGCGTGGGAGTTACTCCATGGTGGGGTGATATCCTTGCCAGTGCCGAATCGTTTGTTGTCGACCATAAGTCTGGCTTCCACCTTGGGTGTAAGAAAGCGACCTTGCGTACGAACGGGGTCGACATTGGGCCACCAGACACGGAGTTTCTTTTCCACATCGGTGTTAGGCTGGTTTGGATTGAGCAGGTCTTTATCCTGAAGACTGTCAGGTTTATCGAGAAGGTCGTCGCCAAGAAGATCGTCAAGTAGGTTGTCCTTGTTGGTTTCAGCCCTGACTTCTGGCTCGAGCAGGGTAGTTAAGGGAGGCTGGTACGCGAGGTTGGGGCCAGACACCGCATAACTCCAGAGCGAACATTCTGCAATGCCGACCGAGCGATTGAGAGGGATTCGGATGGTCTGGTTAGTTCCTGTGATGGGAAGATTGACGATGCGGTAGGCTGGGGTTGGGAGATCGAGCACGAATTGCTTTCGAGTCTCCCCGGTAATTTCGATAGGCAATCGGTCTGCTTCATTTTCTTTCCTGTATACTAGGTGAAGAAAGGAGTTGGACGAGTTGCCGGTTTGAAGGGTGATTTCTCCTTCGGTGTGGTGGAAGATGCGTCCAGCTTGCTCTTTTGTTTGGCCTGTGGGTTCCCATTTGGCGATCTGGCTAGCGCTCAGATACTTTTTGGCTTGGGCAAGAGTGTCAGGCTCTACGTAGTAAGGCGAGTCGAGGTCCCGTTTAAGCCCTGCAACATTGCGGCGTTGGCGAGTCAGGGCGATAGAGTCTTCCCAAACTTTGTGTTTGTGCAGGATTTTTCCTTCGGAGTTAATTCGATGTAGCGTACCCGTGCCATCAGCTGCGAGAAGTATGCCTTTCGGCGCATTGGCAAGATGAGCATCAGGCTTAAGTGAGAGACTCCAAATTTCTGTACCGTCTGTGGTGAGGGCGAGTACTTTTCCGCTATCAGTGGAAATATGGACACGTCCTCCCTTTGGAGGAATTGAAATGGAGACTAGGCCAGCAGGGAATTTGCATACTTTGAATGCGTCTGCGTGCCAGATGATGAGTTGCTTGCGGTATGCGAATGCAGCGGTCTCACCTTCAGCGCTAATGTCTGTGCCTACTCCACCTGCAGGACCTTCGCGGTCTACGCCACTCGAAGTGCTAACGTCAATCTTCTGGCGCGCGAGAAATTGACCTTTGCTGTCAATTACGAAGACCTCACCATCGAAACCTGCAAGTGCAACGGTTCCATTATTGGCCACAGCGGCAAACCCCTTGTGTGCGGCATAGGTCGCCCGTCGTGACTTGCCGTCGTCGAGGACCCAGAGAGGTTGTTCTGGGTTGGCAATATCAAAGAGGATGGTCGATGAAAAGGTGGGTGTGAAGGTAGGTTGAGATAGCCCATTAATGGGTGGGCGTGAATCTAACGTTACCAGTAGGTATTTTCCATCAGGAGAAAAGGTCGTACTTACGGGAACACGAGGGTAGAAGGCCGAGTAGCGATGCTTTAGGTTAGCAGTGTCATCGTAAGCTCGAACTCTACCGTTTTGGAGATTAATAAACAGGATGCTACCCGGTTGACCGATGATTGCGGTACGTCCGTCGGGTGTTATATTTGCGGCTGTTTTTGATCCAACGGCACGGAAGTTGCATCCCTTGATTTCGAATTCCCGCTCTACTTTGCCTTCAATGTTTAGCTTACGAAACATAATTCGCGCATTTTCTTCCCCATAAGTCTCTGTACTCCACAATGACCCGTCTGAGAGAAGTCTAATTGGATACTTAACTGGTTTGACGGCACATAGGGTCTTGCCGTTTGTGTCGATCATAGCTGTACCATTGTCCTCGGAGAAGACGATTGCTGTGCGTCCATTTTCAGCGACAAGTAGACGTTCAGTGTGGCGGTGGGCACAGTAGTTTGTAAAGGGGGTCGGGACGGGGTCTTGAAAAGTTCTGAAAGTGATTTCTTCGAGTTGGTCTTCGCTTGGAGCAATCCCCGTTTGATTTTCAATCCCGGTACTCAACCTTGAGTGAGTGACAAGGGTTTCCGAAGCAGTTCGAAAGCCATCAAGGTCCTTGGCAACAAGTACCACGGCATTACATCCTGACCAGAACGGACTGAAGAGGTTTAGGATGCGAGACTGACCTTGACCGGGGGTGTTAGGTGTGTCCATCCACGCACTCATATCACGTAGGCTTTCTCCTAGTTCGCCTCCGCTGAAGACGATACAGTTTTCGCCGATCATAAAAGGAGGATTAAGACTGCGGTATCCACCTAGAATGGGTTTATGACGATTATCAGAATCAAGTACTGGGTTTAGGCTCTTACGGAAGCCCACGAGCCGACCTTCACGTATATTTTCTAGTCGGATAATGTCTTCTGGTTTTGGGTACCAGCGGAAAGGGTGTTCATCAAAGTCGTCAAACTCTAGTTGCCAGAAACGGGCTTCCAGCTTTTGCGCTAATTTGCGCGCTATCGGTGCAAGCTTATCTCTGCCTGCCTCGAGAAGTACAAGTTTGGGGAGTGGAGAGGGAAGTGCCCGAGGAATATGGACACCACCGGCTATTTCTAAGGATGATTGTTCCTTTTGAATGGAGGGTTTGGTCTGATACTCTTTGGCGTGTCCAGTCAGCAGTTCTTGTATGACCACCTTGTCCGCATCAAGGGCCAACCTGTCATTGGTGGTAGCGAATTCTTCTATCAAAATATCGCCACTACCAGTGTAAGCAGTTAACTTTGCAGGGCTCTTGTAATCTTCGAATGTTAATTTCGGTTTCGGAATTAATGCCAGTAGGGTACAGGGTTCTGTTTCGAGTGGTACGGATACAAGTGTCCTTCCATCTTTGATTTCACTTGGTAGGTACTGTTGCAGACGAAGGTCGCGGACAAGTTCCCATTCTCCTTCAAGGGAAACGGAAAGCTTGGGTTCACGCACAAATTTGCTGGAGTGACTGTTGATACGATCGGTGATAACTGCAACGTAGCGAATGGGACCATCGTCAAGGGTTAAGGCATAACCCTGCTCTGGGTTGACGGCGGCACGAGGTTGGGTTCTCAGCTTTTTAAAGAGCGCTTTGAACTCGCTTCTTCGGGTTAAGAAATCTTTCCAGAGCCAATGATGTGACGCTAACCCGAATCCATTATTTTCGGGGTTTTCAAAGATGTGTTTAAGTGGTTCTACAATATGGGAATCAACTGGGATATCACGTGGCTTTTGGCCTATTGCAATAATGTGTGTTCCGCTTGAGTGAAGCTTCTGGATTTGCTCCCGAGTTTTGGGACGGAGATCATGTTCTTCATTGATTAGGATAAGAAGTTTTACCGGCGGTATATCCTCTTTTTGAAGGACATTTTCGTGTAGAATTGCTGGCGGGTATCCAAGACGAGTCAGCAGGACGTAGGCTGCATGGTATTGAAAGGTGCCATTACGGATGTAGCGTTGCTTGGCACTTGTAGCGAGAATAGTAACGGGATGGTGGGGGGTTGATTGCTTGGGGATGGAACCGTACTGGGTTAGGAACTTCATGAAGCCAGCTCGTCGCTTCAATTCAGTTGTGTCCGCGTTGTAGGGTAGATCAATGCCTCCGCCCCCTAACCCCCGAGCAAAAGCATGCAGAAGGTCTTTGACGAGGCTCTCTGATGTGTCCTCGCTGCCGCGCGTGAACCAGACGGGTCTTTCTGGAGCATGCCCTGAAGCCCAGTCAGTAGTGAAGGCAGCAAGCATAGGCATGTCGTTTTGTCCGCCGTTGGAGTAGTAGATACTAGCAGGAGATGAGGCGAAGGTTTCTGCTGGCATGTGAAACCTGGACAGATTCGCCTCCTCAAAGATTAAAGCCTGTGAGCTTGGTCGGATTTCCTTGAGTGCCTCTTGGTAGATGGGATTGTGCTGGACGTACGTTTGTTCGGCTTCGGCGTGCCAGTAGGTGAGATCAGATTCACGGAGGCTGTCCACTTTGCTCCGAGTGGCAGGGTCTTCACTGCGAGGGTTGGCTATAAGGAAGCGATATTCCTCTTCGGGAAGTGCTTTTATCTCTTGTTTATCAAGGACATCTTTGAGTGCGAGGTTACGTTTGCTTACATGCATGTCCGTAGGTGTTCCAAAGCCCGAACGAACTCCTTGCCAGCGTGTATCGAGAAAGAGAGTTGTTCCGTAAAGGTTGGGATGATCCTCTGTTTGCTGAGTAAAGATATGGAGTCGACGAATGGTCCGCTCAATGTCAGGCTTGAAGCTATGATGATAGCTTCTACCTTCATTATATATGCTGTCTCGCCTAGGGAGTGTGAAGTCAACGTGGCTGAGACGATGATGGAGAAGTCGGTCGAGAAGTCTGTCGTTATAGGTTGGGGAACTGAGAGCTTCAGCAGGGACTTTGGCTTCAAAAGAATCTGCCAGTTGGCGCGCTAGACTTGTATTGGCTCTAGGCATCGAGGATTGAAGGCGTGGACCATTAGCAAGAAATTGAATGTTTGCGCTCTCCAAGATCTTCAGCTTTTCGTCAAAATCTGGGCGATCAAGGTTTCCCCACCAATTGTGTACATATGCGACAAACTGGCTTTTAACTGCTGGGCGTGTGATGGTGATATCGCATGGTTGAGTTAACCACTGATTGTTCATGCGACCTATTAATTCGTATCTACCGGGCAACAGGTTACGAGTTTGAAGGTAGAGAAGACGCGAGTCATAGGTTTTGCTGTGGTTGGCAGGGATTTTTAATTCAGCCAACAGACTCTTTTTGCGCTTTGGACCATCTAAAGGCTTTGCAGTAATCACAATTTTTCCTCCAGGGAACCCTTTGCCCAAGAACAAGTGGATTGGCACTTGTTCTTCAGGCATAAAAGCAGAGCGGTGTCTGTGTGGAAGTAGGTGTAAGCCCCTACCTGTTTCGAGTACGAGGATATCTCTTCGCACTGTGCCAACGCCTGAGATGTTAAATTCCGTTCGTATAGGTCCGGTGCGCGAATCTAGCTCAAGTTGACTCCATATAATCTCTTCTGGCGGACACTCAAATTTACCTGCTACATATGTTTCTAGTTCTGGTGACGTGGGACGGCCTTTTCGGGCAATTATGGTCTTCCCTGTTCTGAGTTTTCTGGATATGAAACCATGTTTAAAGTCCTTGTCCGTAAAGGTGGTGTAAGAAGGTGTATGTAAGGCGATAGGCAACGATTTGCCTGGAGCAACCTGAAGAGCAGTGTAAATTTGTAGAGTTTGGTCACCCTTTCGGAAACTTATAAACTCTGGGTAGTATAAAGGCTTTGTTTGAGCTAGATTGCGTGATGGATATTTACGCAGGAAACCTTTACCGGTAAAGGTAACCCCTTCCGGTGAGTCTTCCTCAGAATAGCGGATGGATCCGTCAGATCCAACTTGAAAGCGACCAAAAGCTGATTCGTAAGTAATACCAACTGGAAGCCACATAGTCACTTTGCGGAATCGGAGCGTCTTGCTTAAAAGAGGTTTCTCTTCACAAATCAGCTGTGGGTGGAAGGGAACCGCCTCACCATCTTCAGTGAGGCTTTCGAAGACAACTGGTGCGAGCTGTATTCGTAGACCTTCCTCTTGAGGGTTGTTACCAACGAGTAGAGCTGGATGATCAATGTCGAGTTCACCTCCAGGAGCACGAATTTTAATTCGTCCCGGGTTTAGGATGTGCTCACGATTTTCAAGGGTGGCGGAACCTGTGGTGGTATTCAGCTTAGGGAGCGGTCCTTCCAAAACGAGTTTCTGCCCAACTGAGGTCTGCATGATGGGTTCCCCATCAATACTAAATTCATCTGGAATTGCAGAAGCTGTGACTAGCCCTTTATAGGTCCGCCAGAAAAGTTTCTCATCAATAGATTTTTCGGGTTCTCCAAACGGAACCAGCTTGAAGGAGAATCCGGTGTCCTTGCCTTCAATCAGGTCGTCAAGTAGGGAAATTTCACCATTCTTAGTCCCAGCATTAGGATTGTCTAGAAGGTCGTCGAGATCTTGAGCTTTGGACAGAAAGGGAACAATGATAAGCAGAAGTACGTAGTGTCTGCGCATTGCCGGAAGCATTATTTCAATTGCTGAAGAAGGTAGGAGTATGCGAGAGCGTTGCCGTAGGCACGTTGCTTGAGGTTAGCTGCGCCGGCATGTCCTCCCTCTATGTTCTCGTAGTAAAGGACAGGATGGCCTTGTGCTTTCATACGTGCAACCATCTTTCTGGCATGTCCAGGATGTACGCGATCGTCTTTCGTGGAAGTTGTGAAAAGTACGGTGGGGTATTTCTTCGCCTTTATTACGTTATGGTAGGGCGACCAATTTTTCCAGAATTTCCAGATTTCTGGTTGATCTGGATCTCCATATTCAGCAATCCAGCTATGTCCGGCCAGGAGTTTGGTGTAGCGCTTCATGTCTAGTAAAGGAACTTGGCAGACTACAGCATTAAAGAGATCAGGTCGGTGTGTGAAGGCGACCCCTGTTAGAAGTCCTCCATTGCTACCACCTTTGATACCGAGGTGTCGTGGTTTGGTGAATCCTCGATTTACTAAATCCTCTGCTACAGCGATAAAGTCTTCGTAAGCCTTGTTTCGATTGGTCTTTAACGCTGATTGGTGCCAAGTTGGACCGAATTCGCCGCCTCCTCGAATGTTAGCAAGCACGTAGGTGCCCCCACGTTCTAGCCAGCTTTTACCGACTGTCGCATTATACCATGGTCGCATAGAGATTTCAAAACCTCCGTAAGCATAAAGAAGGGTGGGGCGAGGATTAGCGCTGTTAGCTTTTTCTGGGCCAACCACAAAGTAAGGGATTTTAGTCCCATCCTTTGATTTTGCCCATTGCTGGCTGGTAACTAGGCTTGAAGTATCAAAACGAGCAGGTGCGTTTTTAAGTTGGCTTGGTTTTGCTTTGGCTTGGGTCAGATAAAACAGACTATCTGGAGTGAGCATATTCTGAAAACTGATCGTAAAGTCCTGGCGCTCATGTGATGCGTTAGATACGTAGAGAACTCCTTTTTGTAGGCTCTTAGCGATTGGCTCGGAAGACCACCTGTCATTGTCCAGTTTGAAACAGAGTAGTTTACTGGTTACATTGTTAAGAGTATTGATAAGAACCGCGTCCGAGGTGACATCTACTGAGCTGATTGTAGAGTTAGCATCCGGAGCATAGACGATCCGTGGCCGCGGCTTACCATTAACCAACTCATCTAGTGGTAAGCTGATTAGAGCGCCCTGAGACAGCGTCTTACCAGCAACAGTCCAGTCCGACTTGAGCTGTACAAGCAGAAGATTATCGAAGATGTCGGCAATGCGTGAGTCATCTGGAAGATTAAGCTTTTGCAGGTCTTTACCCACGAGCAAATGATACTCTCCCTTGTAAAATGTCTTTGAACGGCGAACAAGAACGTAGGTGTTTTCTATGTTGCGCAAGGTAAAGGGCCAAGAACCGACATCTTTGCTTTCCCCTTCAAACAACATTTTTGCATTATCCAATGACTGACCACGTTTCCATAGCTTGACGATCCGTGGATAACCTGAACTGGACAAGGTGCCTTTACCAAAGTCGGTAGCCACCAAAGTAGTGTTTCTATTGATCCAAGCCAGATCGCTTTTGGCCTCGGGTAAATTGAAGCCCCGATCGAGAAAACGTTTTTTACGCAGGTCAAACTCTCGATAGACTGAGGCATCCTTGCCTCCTCTAGAGAGTCTTATGATAGCTCGGTCAAAGTCTGGTTCCAATACATCCGCACCTTTGAAGACCCAATTTTCATTTTCGATTTTCGAGAGCTTGTCTACATCAAGAACTGATTCCCAAAGAGGCTTTTCCTTTTTGTATTCTTCAAGAGTTGTGCGACGCCAGATACCTCTAGTGTGGGTAGCGTCTTGCCAAAAGTTGTAAAGCCATTCGCCGCGTTTTCGAAAGTACGGAATCCGGTCGTCAGATTGAAGTATTTCAAGAATACTTTCCTCAATGCAGGTAAAGTCTGGATGTGCCTCAATGACTTTTTTAGAAGCAGCGTTTTGTTGGCGAACCCATGCTAGTACCTTATCATTTTCAACCTCTTCCAGCCATTGATGTGGGTCCTCAGCCATCATCTTTGCTGAAAGAGTGCAAACCAACACAAACACCCCAGCTGAAAGGGACTGAGTGTACATGTCTATTCTATGCTGAGAACAGGCTCGCCAAGGACATCCATACGAGGCTCGATTCCAAGTCCTGGATCTTTTGAGGCAGCCATTCTTCCGTTTTTGCGTTGAGGAGCCCCTTCGGCAGTACTGACAGTGACGTAGCTATTAAAATCTGTAGAAGAGAAGAGTAGTTCAGGAGGAGTACTGTGAGCCAGTACCGCGATTGCTGCCGTCGTGATGTCTCCACCCCAACTATCCTCCAATGTCATGGCGATGCCAAGTTCCGCACAAAGGTCTCTGGCTAGCTTTGCCTTGGTAAGACCGCCAAACTTACTGATCTTAATATTTACGCCATCCATCGCTTGGTCGCCAAAGGCGCGCAGGAGTGGTTGCATTCCGTCAATGTTTTCATCGAGAATGAAAGGATGGTCAGTTCTGCGTCTAATGGTTAGACATTCTTCGTAAGTGAGGCAGGGTTGTTCGATGTAAACATCCACATCCTTAACTCCTCTCACCACCCTGGCAGCCTCGTGTTGAGTCCAGCCTGTATTTGCATCAGCGACCAACTTATCACCGGGTTGGAGGCGGTCCGCTACTGCATGGATGCGTTCGATATCTGTATCTGGGTCACCGCCTACTTTAAGCTGGAAGCGAGTATAGCCCTCGTCTCTGTACCCCTGTACGTTATCTGCCATATCTGAAGGAGGTTGCTGTGAAATGGCGCGGTACAAAATAAAATCCTCCCCATAACGGCCTCCCAGCAATTCGCAGATGTTTTGCCCACTATGTTTGCCAAGAATATCCCAGCACGCAATGTCTATACCGCTTTTTACGTAGGGATGTCCCTTCAGGGCTCGGTCCATAAAATTATTCAAGGGACCTAGGCTAGTAGGGTTATGACCGATAAGATGCGGACCTAGTTCTTTTAACCCAGCGCGGACACCAGCGGCATATGCCGGCAGGTAAAAAGGTCCTAGTGGGCAAACTTCTGCCCAACCTATGAGGCCAGCATCTGTCTCCACACTAACTAAAGTGCTGTCAAAGACATCCACTGACTTGCCGCCAGACCATTTGTAGGATCCTTCGCATAGAGGTAAATCAACTTGGTAGGCGCGTATGCGTTTAATTTTCACAATATTTGGATAGCAATAGTAAAGTGTATAACTTCTTACGCTCTCGAAAGAAACTGCCCAATATTGCTATCGCGTTTTGCTAGGTCAACCTCTGGGTGGAGGTTTTGTAGTCCTAATTTTTAGCGTTTATTGTCTTGAAGGAAATTGAAGTCAGGCAAATCAGTTCGTCCGATCACTTGCGTTTCTCTTTTAACTGACCGTTGTCCCATGATTCATCAAGTTTGAGGCTACCTTGCATATCCCACTCCTTGTGAAACCCGTGAAGTTTTCCACGTTGGTAGTTTTTCTCATAGTAGGCTTTACCATTATAGAACCACCTACGTTCAATACCGTGTTTTTTTC
>CAJWWL010000103.1 GCA_913048125.1 uncultured Opitutia bacterium
GAAGAATTCAAGCCTTGCCACACGTAGGCAAGCCACAGACTCTGGGAACAATGAAGCCCTTGCTCCAAATACTCATTTTCTCTCCCCTGTTAATGCCAGCGTTTATCGCATCTGGCAAACAAGAGCAGAATCCTGACAATTTGAACTTCTTGACTATCGGTGGAGGCTATTCGCCTTCTGGTAATCAGGTGTCTTTGGAAAAAAATGTCCAGTATCTGAACCGAATGCTAATCAAAGAAAATCTAGGAGATGCACCCCACTCTGTTTACTTCGCTGATGGGGATTCCGACGGGCGCGACCTTCAATACTTGGACCCGAAGTTTAAAATCCCAAAAATCAATGAGTACTTAGCTCGCTTCGTTGGATCAACAAAGGGGATCCAAAATCAATACCGAAGCCACAAACTTGATACAGATGGAGCATCGAAGTCTGCGAATATTGCAAAGTGGTTTGATACAAAAGGGAAAAAATTGTGTGACGAGAAGGACAAGCTGCTTGTGTACTTCACTGGACACGGCGGACGTGGCGAAAAGAAGAAACCGCACAATACGGTTATGTATCTGTGGCAGGACAAGAACCTTCGAGTTTCTGAGTTTGTTAAGGAATTGGATAAACTACCCACTGAAGTACCGGTGACTGTTGTCATGGTGCAGTGCTACAGTGGGGGCTTTGCGAACATAATTTTCAATGAAGGTGATGCCGATAAAGGCTTAACGGATCACACAAGAGCCGGCTTCTGCGCAACCCTACATACACGACTGGCTGCTGGTTGTACACCAGATATCAATGAAGCGAACTACCGGGAGTATAGTACGTACTTCTGGGAAGCACTCTTCGGAGAGACGCGTCTGGGAAAAAAAGTCAAAAAGCCAGACTACGACGGTGATGGAAAAACCTCCTACGCAGAAGCTCATGCTTACACCATCCTAAAGTCCTCAACTATCGATATTCCAGTCAAGACCTCGGATGCCTTCTTAAGACATTTTTCTCGAACAAAAAACCCAGATAAAGGTGAAAAGGTTGAAGGTCTACTTACTACAGAGACCTCCTATTTAACGCTTCTTAAAAAGGCTGGGATTAATGAGAAGACCATTCTAGAGGGATTATCCCGAGAGTTAAAAATTAGCGGAGATAGCAGAGGGAAGGCAGCACGTGAAGGTTCAAAGAAGGTTGAGGAAGCAAAGAAAAAGCTCAATACCGAGAAAGGAAAGCTTACTGGTGAAAGAAATAAGCTCAAAGGCACGTTAGCTGGTGTAATTAAGAGAGACTGGCCGGAAGTGGCCAACGCCTACCATCCAGCCACCTCTTCCCTACTGAACGATAAAGCCAAGTATTGGAAACTGGTCGCTCAACTCGAGTCACATAAAGATTTCAAGCAATACATGGATTTGAGTCGGAAAATTGACGGACTTTCGCGCAAAGTACATGACGAGGACCGCAAGTGGGTCAAATATCAAAGGTTCCTCCGCACTTTAGAAAATGTGGCATTAGAAGCCAATATGCCGAAGGTCGTGGAGGATTGTACTATTCTTGACCGCTACAAGAACCTTCTGAGAGAGGAATCTTCTACTCTTTGATGTCTTATAGATTTAAGAAGCTGTCTTCTACAAATTTGGATATTGAGGTATCAATTCAAACATAACGTAGATTGCAGAGATTGATGAGTCACCGGTAATTAATTTTGGAAGTAATAAAAATAGATGAAGGAACTTTTGTTTCGGCTTGTCCTAAAAACGTCTAAGGAATCGAAAACAACTAAATGAAAATACTCGTCACCGGAGCCACGGGCAAGGTAGGTCAGTGCTTTATCAGACGCCTACTCAGCGACCAACGCTACACACAAGCCACCGTTCGCGCACTATGCCATAACCGAACTCTTGAAGAACATGATCGCCTGGAAGTGGTTCGAGGCAGCATTGCTGACCGAGAGGTTGTCGCCATGGCTGTTCAAGATGTGACCCACGTACTTCACCTCGCCACTTGCAAAGAGACTCCGGAAGAGGCGATGGATGTAACAGTGAAGGGAATGTTCTGGTTGCTTGAAGAATGTAGGCAAAGCAAGGGTTTTGAGCGCTTCATATTGGTTGGAGGAGATGCGGCAATGGGACACTTTGTATACCCTCACCCGATTCCCGTAACTGAGACTCAAAAGCACAGTGCCTATGAGGGTTGCTATGCACTTTCAAAGGTTCTCGAAGAAGTTATGCTTGAGCAGTACTACGTTCAATACGACTTTGACGGATGCTGCCTACGTGCTCCATGGATCATGGAGAAAGACGACTTCAAGTATTCGATGAGCTTCGGCGAAGATGTATTCGGCGGTCCAAGGTGGTCTGAACTTGTTGGCGCGGAAGATGCCCAAAAATACAAGGAAAACGGTACCGTACCCATCATGCTGGACCCTCAAGGAAAACCTGTGCAACGTAACTTTGTCCACGTGGAAGACTTGGTCGCGGCAATCCTCCTCGCCATACAGCATCCGAAGGCTCAGCAGGAACTATTCAACATCTGCATGGATGAACCCGTTGATTACGGCAATGTGGCAAAACACCTATTTAAAACCCGAGGTCTGCCCAGCGTTTCAGTCGACACCTCCTTCAGGAGCACTTGGCTGGACAATACAAAGGCCAAATTCCTTCTTGGATGGAGACCACAGTATGACATGGCCAGACTTGTAGATGAGTCCTACGACTATAAACGCTCGGAAGACGATCCGCGCAAAATTTGGTATCCTGGTTAATGAATCTCCCTCCGGATAAGGCTGCGTTTGCATTAAAGCTCTGGCTACGAATTGTAGCCGTCTCAATGATGCTTGCAATAGTGGCAGTCATACAGCCTACAGCTTGGCTCGAGAAGGCGGTTAACTCACTTATACCTGATGCTGAGGTCACTCTGCTAACCCAGTATCTTTCAAGAACTCTATCTATGTTCTATTTTATGCTGGGAGGTTTGTTCTGGATTTTTGCAGGTGACATCAAGCGCTATTTCAAAGCGATACACTTTTTATCTTACTGCTATGTATTGGCTAGCATAATTGGCCTCAGCACATTAGTGATCATTCAGGCAACATTGGGAAACCTCGATAATTGGCTCTTCTACTTTATCGTCATCGATTTCATATTCTCGATTGCTATGGCCATAAGTGTACTCATCCTTCTCTACCGCTCTGATGCTAATCTGGAGTAAATACTCCACCAAAACAACCTGCGTGAACAAATCGACATGAGCATAAAAATTCTTCCTGAAGTTGAACAATTCCTCGCCAAAGAAATCCACGGAGGCTTTGTTGGTGGCAAAGAAATCTTCGCTCACGACGGCGGTACTTTTGAGACTATCGACCCGGGAAATGGTAAAATCCTCGCAAAGGTGGCCAGCCTTCAGTCCTCAGATGTAGACCAAGCCATAAAAGTAGCTACTGAAGCTTTTGAAGAAGCACAATGGGCCAGACTTCCTGCTAACGAACGTGGCGTACACCTACACCGCCTAGCTGATGCCATCGAAGCTCGTAAAGATGTAATTGCACAAATCGAATCGCTAGATTGTGGCAAAATTTTTGCACAGGCTCAGGATGATGTTCAGAACTTTGTAGATACGCTTCGTTATTTCTGCGGATTGGCGCAGAACCTGAGTCTGGAGACGGTCATTCCCGCCTCAGGTCATGAAGCATCTGTGGTACGCCACCCTTGGGGACCATGTGCATTTATAATTCCATGGAATTTTCCTTTTCTGCTCTGCGGTTGGGGCGTGTCCCCCGCAATGGCTGCAGGAAACACCTGCATCGTCAAGCCCGCTGAAGACACTCCGCTGAGTACGATCTACGTCGCCCACCTCGCTAAAGAGGTCGGTATCCCAGATGGTGTGCTCAATGTCATTCCAGGTCTTGGAGAGACCGCAGGCGCCGCACTTTCAAAGCACCCTGACATTTGCCGCATGTCATTCACTGGTTCCCCCGAGGTAGGGCGTTTAGTGGCGTCCAGCTGTGGAGCCAATCTCGTCCCGGTAAAGCTCGAGTTAGGTGGCAAGGGCGCAGCCGTTGTATTTGACGACGTAGACATCTCAGATGCGGCTGAAAAGCTAGTCAACGCTATCACATTCCATACGGGTCAGGTCTGTTGTGATGCGACACGATGGTTGGTCCAGGAACCTATATATGACGAATTTGTAAATGAATGTGTGGGACGTCTTAAAGACATCCGCATCGGCTATCAAATGGAGGACGAGACCCAGATGGGCCCCGTAGTGAGCGAAACTCAACACAAACGCGTCCTCAACTACCTTGAAAAAGGTGTTTCCGAAGGTGCGGAAGTTGTCCTAGAAGGGGGAGTTGCAGATACAGGGCGTAACGGCAATTACGTCAAACCAGCTCTGCTTAGTGGTTCTTTGGATAATATAGCAGCTCGCGAAGAAATCTTTGGCCCGGTCGCCTACCTTGCTCCATTCAAGGATGAAGCTGAAGGTATCCGCCTAGCAAACAATACACCGTACGGTTTGGCTAACAGCGTGTGGTCAGGTGATCTTGGACGTTGCCGTCGCGTAGCCGCTCAGTTTGAGGCGGGTAATGGCTGGATCAACAGCCACAATGTAGTAGTTCATGGTGTCCCCTACGGCGGGATCAAACAAAGTGGAATGGGTGGTGGAGTTGTAAGTATTGAAACTCTCCTCGACTACTATCGAGGCATAAGTGTCATCCGACCACTGTGAGTGTTCCTGCACGAGACACTTTGCACGACAAGTTTCCCATGCGCCTAATTCTTATAAGTCTACTCTCTGCTTTGGCAGTAAACGCTCGTTCGACCAAGCCCAACATAGTATTCTTTCTATCAGATGATCACCGATGGGACTCCATTGGCTGTGCTGGACACTCCATACTCAAAACCCCAGAATTGGATAAACTAGCCCGTGATGGTGTCCGCTTCGAAAACACGTTTGTAACAACCTCTATCTGTGCCGCCAGCCGCGCCTCAATTTTAACGGGTCTCTACGAACGTACTCATGGTTATACATTCCGCACACCTCCTATCCGAAAAGAACTCTTTGCAAACGCATACCCTACCCTGCTCCGTTCAGCAGGATACCGAACGGGATTCGTTGGAAAGTTCGGAGTTGGTGTGGCAGGCGGACATAAGTCATCTTTTGATGTTTTTCACCCTATAGGTCGAGGTCCTTACCACAAAAAACAACCCAATGGCTCAACCCGCCATGAAACTCAAATCTGCGGCGACCGAGCAATCGAGTTCATCGATAAAAACCCACAGGCGAAACCATTCTGCATATCCATCTCCTTTAATGCATCTCACGCAGAAGATGGAGACAAACGTCCTGGTCACGGCCACTTCCCTTGGCCCAAGGTGGTGGACGGATTGTATGAAGATATAACCATGCCCCCTCCTCTATACTCTGCACCAGAAGTATTCGAAAACCAACCTGCCTACCTAAAAAATTCTCTTAATCGCCAACGCTACTTCTGGCGATGGGACACTGAGGAAAAATATCAAACCAATCTACGAGCCTACTACCGGATGATTTCTGGCATAGATCATGTGGTGGGGCGTGTCCGTAAAGCCTTAAAGGCAAAGGGTGTCTCGGAGAACACCCTCATAGTTTTCTCCGGCGACAATGGCTACTATCAGGGACAGCGAGGATTTGCAGGCAAATGGTCGCATTACGAAGAATCTCTGAGAGTGCCACTCATTATCTACGACCCAAGTATATCGCCATACCTTCGTGGACGCACTGCTCCACAGATGGCACTCAACATCGACCTACCAGCTACTTTTATTGACTATGCTGATCTTCCCCTACCGGAAAGCTACCAGGGAAGAAGCCTACGACAAATCATCGAAGGTGTATCACCAGAGAACTGGCGAAGTGACACCTTTTGCGAGCATCTTATGGACTACGGAGGCATCCCTAAATGGGAAGGAGTCCGAGGGACTCGATATACCTATGCGCATTATTTCGAACAAAATTCTGACAGCGAACACTTGCACGACCTAGTTGCTGATCCTGCGCAGTTAAAAAACTTTGCAAAGGATCCCTCCTACGCCAAGATTCTGGAAAAGTTTCGAAAACGTACAGAAAAACTCCGTGACCATCTCGGAGGCCCTTACCAACCTCGTAAAAAATAAACCGTGAGACATCTTTTCTCCACTACTTTATTTGCCACTTGGGCAATCTTAATTGCCGCGTGTACTCAACCTGCAGGCGAAACCATTATCAACGAGAACACGAAGGTTTACGAGGATGGATCAGTATATGTCGGCGACCTCTCTGATGGCAAACGCCATGGACAAGGTACTCACCTGCCTTTTGAAGGCGATCGCTACAAAGGCGAATGGGCCAATGACCAAAAATCAGGGCAAGGCCGCCTCATCTACAAGGATGGTAGCATTTACGAAGGTGCTTTCTTGAGTGACCTACCCGAAGGACAAGGTGTACGCACTTTTGAAAGCGAGGCGTTCGGCTATAAGTACTCGGGCACATTTGCTGCTGGCAAACAAGCAGGTCGAGGTGAAGAACAAAAGCGAAATGGAAAAGTCATTGAAATTTATAAGGGTGAGTTTCAGGACGGAAAGCGTAATGGCAAAGGAACGCTTACTCGGAAAGTTCCTGGACTGAAAGACTTTAAGTTTGTCGGTGACTTCAAAGGAGGAGTGCCTCACGGACAAGGGAATATGGTCAATCACGACCAATCTACTTACTCTGGTCCCTTTCAAAATAGCTTGCCACACGGTTCTGGTGGCCAGAAAACTCTCTCAAATGGTGACACCTACAAGGGTGATTGGGTGCGGGGCATGATGCATGGTCAAGGGGTACTTGTTACATCTTCCGGTGACCGCTATGAAGGCAAATTCAACCAGAATCGTCGAACAGGCAAAGGAACTATGACCTTCGGGAAGACCAGTCCTTTCAACGGAGACAAATACGAAGGCGATTTCGTCAACGGCAAGCCACATGGCCAAGGCACCTATACAAAAGCAAACGGTATTGTATACACTGGACAACTTAAAGATGGTGTACCCGATGGCCAAGGCACCGCAACAACACCCGCTGGCGAGCAAAAGACAGGCACTTGGGAGAATGGTAAGGAAGTTGATGTGAAGACCACTTCTCCAGATAAACCAAAAAGCGAAGACTCCTCTAATGAAGCTTCGCCAGATGAGGCTAAACCTGATCCAGAACCCTCCAGACCTGACCAAAATTAAGCTCAATTCCTCGTTCTTGACAGAATAGTACCGAGTTGGCACTTTAATTAGGTTCTTCCTACTCCCAATATACCTCCTGGCTTAAATTGATCAACGGCAAGCAGACAGAGATCGCATAGCTGTACACTGGCACTCTCCTTACAAATCCTACACTACTCACAACGATTATGTTCGACGAAAACGTACAGTTTACTCGAAATCCCAACGAAGAGGGACTGTATGAAATTGCGGCGCGAGAGCTTACTAAAAGTCCGAAAAAGGGTCTCTACGCAAAGTGTCTGGCTGAATGTGAGGGACACCATGAACGCGCACGAGCACTTTATCTGAGGGAACGGGTCAAACAACTAAAGGCTAAGATCAATACTTTCGACAAGCTAGATCGTAACAAGGTGATCAATACCGAGTCCTCGAAGAAAAAAAATGAGGATCAGCTCAAGGAGTGGAATCGCTGGGGGCTGAATTAACTCAGTTTAAAGTGTCTGTATCTAGGTTGCTTGGACACAGGGCTATATTTGCCTTACTTCTAAGTTTGACTTTTCAAGGGTGCTCTAAACCTCAACCAGTAATAGAGGCGCAAAAGCCTCAAGGATCTGCTGACGACCATACTACTCTTCCGCAGAGCACCCCAGAAGAAAAGAACATAAACTCACTACCTGAAGGAACCCTTCCCGAGTTTAAGAAAAACTTTTTCCTTAAGGAGCACGACTTGGAGTTAATATGGATTGATCGTGGATCATTTCAAATGGGCTCAGAACATCCCAATGCCCCTGAAAACGAAAAGCCACTCACGCTTAGTACACTATCAAGAGGCTATTGGTTGGCCAAACTTGAGACGCGCCAAGATCTCTATGCAAAACTAACCGAAGAAAACCCAAGCCTGACTCAAGGCGCCAAACTTCCAGTAGAAAACCTTACCTACTTGGACGCAGTTTCCTTCTGCGAAAAACTTACCCATTATGAAGCCGAAATGGGGCGACTTCCAAAAAAATATATCTACCAGCTTCCAACGGAAGCCCAATGGGAGTTTGCAGCAAAAGGTGGGCGCAATCGCCTCCCAAAAGATGGCCCTACCCGAGAAGAGTGCATCTGGCACAAAGGCAACAGTGGGCAATCCGTTCAAGTTACCGGATTAAAATCCGCAACTGTTCCCGGACTTCATGACATATTGGGTAATGTCTACGAGTTTTGCCACGGCTTTTATGCACCCTACCCTGGTCGACATGTAGTTGACTGGACTGGGTACTCGACAACTCGCTTGCGTGTGGCTCGTGGCGGTAGCTGGTTCAATCCTGCCTCAGATTGTACACCTACGATCCGCTATCCATTACCTGTGACAGGGAAAATTGGTATGGTCGGATTCCGAATTGCCCTTGTTTATGACACTGCAGGTGGGTAGGTCGTCCAAATCAATATCTAAATAATGCTTTAACTACGAAGGTGTTCCATGCATGGTAGATCGTGAAAATGATTTACCGAAGCTTTCTGCTGGGATTGGGATTAATCGCGGGACTCCAAGCCAACGAGGAAAAAAAAGACGGCGATAAATTAGAGAAACTTGCTGAAAAAGTTCGCGCCTCAATAGCTGTAATCTCAACTGCCGACCGACAGGGTGTTCGTTCTGGAACTGGAACGGGATTTGTTGTTAGAGAAGATGGTGTAATAGCTACCAACTTCCACGTTATAGGACTACATCGCGGTTTCTCAGTGCGCTTGGCAGATGGTAAAACCTATGAACCCACCGCCATCCTTGCCACGGACAGAAAGCGGGATCTCGCCATCATCAAGATTGAAGCCAAGGGGCTTCAACCGCTACATCTCGGTGAGTCTTCTCAGCTAAAGCCCGGTCAAGGGATCTTCGCGATCGGTAATCCTTTGGGGCTAGACTTTAGCGTAGCACGAGGTGTTGTGGCTACCCCGTCACGTGATGTTGATGGGAACGACATGGTGCAAGTGGCCATGCCAATCGAGCCAGGTTCAAGTGGAAGTCCTGTATTGGATATGAATGGTTCAGTACACGGCGTCATAGCCATAAAAACCAGTGCAGCCATGGGATTTGCAGTACCCATTAACCATCTCAAGCCAATGCTGGAGAATCCCCGTCCTATATTAATGAAGCACTGGCTCACGATTGGGGCACTTGATCCCGAGGAGTGGAAAGTGCACCTTGGCGGTTACTGGCGCCAGCGTGCTGGTAGACTGATTGCTTCAGGCAAAGGCACAGGATTCGGAGGACGCACTTTGTGCGTCGCCCAGCAGAAACCACCCGAGGACAAATTTGCAGCTGAAGTCGAAGTCAAGTTGGAAGACGAGTCTGGAGCAGCTGGTTTAGCCTTTTACCACGACGGGAAGTACAATCATTACGGGTTCTATCCAACCGCTGGCTCACTTCGACTTACCCGCTTCTCGGGTCCGGACGTCTTCAGCTGGACGATTCTAGACACGATTGAGTCAGAAGCCTACAGACCTGGAGAATGGAACCGAATTCGAGTCGATTACAACAAAGGAAATATGGAATGTAAGGTAAACGGTAAAACTGTAATCGAATTCAAAGATGACCGACTCAAACCGGGCGGTTTTGGATTAGTGAAGTTTCGTAGTCCCAGTGCGGAGTTCCGCAACTTTCGGTTTGGCCCCGAGCTGACAGACTCCACCATCCCCCGCAGGCTCACCACCAAAGTCAATAAACTGGTAGAAGATCTGGTCCTCCGTTCCCCACCATCACTTGATGCTAAACTCCAAGAACAACTACTTGAAAACGGGCCACGAGTACCTGATATCCTTCGTTCTAGGGCTAGGCGCCTAGAAGAAGAATCTGCCCAACTGAAAAAGCTAGCCGGACAAGTTCATGACCGCTTAGTCCTTCGTGATCTGGTTGCATCACTAAACCCTCCACAAGATCAACGAGTCGATCTACTTGAAGCAACTCTTCATCTAGCGCGCCTTGATAACCCGCATCTTGTCTCCAAGCCCTATCTAGAACGTCTGGACCGTATGGCAGACAAGATAAAAAAGAGCATACCCGAGTGCTCTAAACCAAGAGAACTGCTGGACGCTCTGATTCAACATATGTTTGAATCTCAAGGCTTTCATGGTAGCGGACTGGACTATTACCACCGCTCGAACAGCTACATCAATGAAGTGCTGGATGACCGTGAGGGCCTTCCCATCACCCTCACAGTTGTCTTCATTGAATTAGCTCGTCGACTAGATTTACCCGTACATGGCTTAGGCATACCTAGCCATTTTATCGCCGCCTACCAACCTCCACCTCAAAAGAATGAAAAGCCGGAGGAACCCGTGCTAATTGATGTCTTTGGCGACGGGGAAATCATTACCCGCGCTGAAGCACAGGAGCTCAGTGGAAGTACAATCCTTGAAGAACATCTTCTACCAGCCAAAGAAAAGGATATTTTAATACGAATGCTTTATAACCTTCTCAACGTTGCAGAAATTGAAGGCGACCGTTCTTCGATGATCCGCTACCTTGATGCCATCGTCGCCATTGATCAGGAAAAGCCCTCCCCTCGTGCCATGCGCTCAATGCTGCTATACTCTGAGGGACGAAAAGGCGAAGCACTGCGCGATCTTGAGTGGATTGTCACCCGCGAACCAGAAGGTATTGACCTGGATAGAATCCGAACACTTCTGGACCGACTATACCTTGAAGAGCAAGGCCGTTAATTTCGTCTTGCTTCATGACTTGAAATCCCTTTGCTGTAGCGCCCTTATGATCAAGCGAAACGACAAATCAGGAGCCAAAAAGTTCCGCAAGGAACTCAAACGCAAGAAGGTAGCCAAGGCCATGGCCCGCGCAGGCAAGGGTGTCGGAGGAGCTAAGGACTGAGCCAACCAGCTTGTACAATTTAACGCGAAGGCCCGGATAAAGTTATTCGGGCCTTCTTAATTTCGGGAGCATTTGAGCAGAGTCCAATAGCTAAACTTTTCCAGCTTTGACCACAAAATTTAAAAAGA
>CAJWWL010000104.1 GCA_913048125.1 uncultured Opitutia bacterium
TCGCCTATCTAGTCTTACCCTTACGCACTTCCGCGATCCGGACGGGTTCGCCACGTTCAGCAGAAAGATCAGAAGCAAAAATCAATTCGTGGGACTTAACAGCCTCATCGAGGCTGGTACCAGGCATGGCCCGACCCTTAGCAAGATTCTCAAAGAAGACTTCAAACTGATTCTGGTATGGATGGTCGGAGACATCACCTGAATCCACCATACTCATCGACAACTCGCTCCATTTATTCTTATTGAGAGCGAGATCCTCGGTGTGAATCTTGTTGTCGAGAAGGCTACCCTTGCTCCCCACCAAATGGGTGTGAAAATAATAGGGTTGGAGACAATCAAGCACCGAAGCTGTCTTACCAACACGCCCATCGGTGAACTTCATGATGCTGACGCTGGTAGTCGGGTACTCATATTTCTGAAAGACCTTGTGCTCGGACTGGGTCTGGTAAGCCATCACGCTTTCCACTTCGCCACCCATGAGTGAGCGAAGGATATCCAGAGCGTGGCATCCAGCTGAGAGCAAACTGCTACCGCCAGCCTCCTTCTTAGTATTCCAGCGATACTGACCATACCACGGACCGACTCCGTGGTAGTAGTCGATTTCCCCATAATGGATAGTGCCCAAGAGCTTTTTATTGATGACGGCCTTGGTCGCGAGAAACTGACTACTGTAGTGCACCTCAAAGCAGACGCAGGCCTGAACTCCAGCCTTTTTGACAGCGCGCTGAATAGCATACACATCCTTCAGTGAAAGAGCTAGGGGCTTTTCAATGATGAGATGCTTGCCAGCCTTTGCAGCGGCAACGGCCTGATCCTTGTGCTGGAATGGATAGCTTGTGATGTCGATGACATCCAAAGACTCATCCTTGAGCATCTTTTTAACGTCGTTGTAGACGGTGATATCTCCCCCGTATTGCTTGGAGAGTGCATCTGCATCGAGTGGTCGAGAGGAATAAATGGCAGTCACCTGTGCATTTCCACAGGCGTTTATGGCAGGAATATGCGCGGTGGCAGCCCAGCCGTAGCCGATGACACCAACATTGTAAGTTTTCTTGGGCATGAGGGAGTTTCTTTTGTATTGGGTTTAAAACGTAAGATGATGCCTCTCCTGCAGTGCATCAATAATGTTTTGCCAATGCAGAGACTAAAAAATTCCTCGACCCAAAGCAAAGGCATGACCAACTTTCATGGTCCATGAAATTGCTAACCTCCCTCGTTGTATTACTATTAATCGCGATCTCAGCAAAAGCAGAGAAAAAGCCCAATGTCTTGTTTCTGTTTGCTGACGACCAGTGCTTCGAAACCATCGGCAGTCTTGGACTGACTGATATCGACACACCCCATCTTGATCGCCTGGTCAAGAACGGGACCCAATTTACACGAGCCTACAACATGGGCTCGTGGAGCGGTGCAGTCTGCGTTGCCAGTCGGCACATGCTGCTCACCGGGCGGTTCCTCTGGCACGCCAACACCGTGCACCGCAAGTTAAAGGAGGAACAGGTAGCTCATCGCCTATGGCCCCAGTATATGGCGAAGGCAGGTTATGACACCTATTTCACAGGCAAGTGGCACATCCGTGCCAAGGCCGAAGAATTATTCGCTACGGCCAAGAACGTGCGCGGTGGCATGCCCAACCAAACCGAAGCGGGGTACAACCGACCTCTGCCAGGGAAACCCGATCCATGGGATCCAACAGATCCTAAGTTCGAGGGATTTTGGAAGGGTGGCAAACATTGGAGCGAGGTGGTCGCCGATGACGCCATCGAGTTCCTCGGTACTGCCAAGAAGAGTGAGAACCCTTTCTTCATGTATATCGCCTTCAATGCACCGCACGATCCTCGGCAGGCTCCCAAGGAGTACATCGATATGTACCCGCATTCACGAATCAAGATCCCAGAAAACTTCCTACCGGAGTACCCCTTCAAGGATCAGATTGGCAACCAGCACAAGCTCCGTGATGAAAGGCTGGGACCCATGCCACGCACGGAGGAGTCCATCAAGGTACACAGGCAGGAATATTACGCAATCATTACGCACATGGATGCACAGATCGGCCGTATTCTAGACGAACTGGAGAAGTCCGGACAGGATGAAAACACATACATTTTCTTCACAGCGGATCATGGATTGGGCGTTGGTCACCACGGACTCTTCGGCAAACAAAATCTTTATGAGCACAGCACCCGTGTTCCATTTATCGCTACCGGCCCCGGAATCCCAAAGGGAAAGAAGAAGGACGGTGCCATTTATCTGCAGGACGTGATGCCGACCTCATTGGAGATTGCCGGAGTGGAGACTCCTGAGCAGGTACAGTTCAACAGCCTGATGCTGCAACTCACAGGAGACCGGAAATGTTCAAGTTACCCAGCAGTCTACGGTGCCTACCTGGCTCTGCAAAGATCGGTGACGCACAAGGGCAAGAAGCTCATCCTTTATCCAAATGTACCCATCGCCAGATTGTTTGATATCGATGAGGATCCACATGAAATGAAAGACTTGGCCAAGGATGGCAAGAACCTCGACCTTCAGAAATCCCTGTTTGGCAAACTCCTAGATCTGCAGGAGGAGACAGGAGACACTCTAGATCTGAAAGCGAAGTTTCCAAAACTACTTTAAGTCCCAAGGCCAACCATGAAAGTGCTTCCCTCCCTCGTATGCCTTTTTGCAGCCCTTCAAGTTGTTGCGGCAAATCCCAAATCCCTTATTGAACAAAGCGGAGTCAAGGGAGGCTTCGTGGTTCACCTAGGCACGAAGGATGGTGAACGCACTGCCGAGTTCCGCCTTAATGAACGCTATCAGGTTCAGGGTCTGACGAAGGACTCGTCAGCCCTGCCCGCGATTCGCAAGGCCATTGCCAAGTCTGGTGCGTATGGGCCGGTGAGTGCGGACCAATTTCACGGTGGCCCCCTCCCCTACATTGATAACCTTGTGAACCTCATCGTAGCAGATGACACATTCGGTATATCTGACGAGGAGTTTCTCCGGGTGTTAGCTCCTAGAGGTGTGGCTCTAGTGAAGTCTGGCGACAAGATACGACGCATCGAAAAAGCCTGGCCCAGCAACATCGATGAATGGACCCACTATATGCATGGAGCCGATGGCAATGCAGTGGCTAAGGATGATGTAGTGGCTCCTCCGAAGCACCTGCAGTGGATTGGAAGTCCCCGCTGGTCCAGACACCATGACCGTATGGCCAGCATGAGCGCTCTAGTCTCCGCCAAGGGTCGTATCTTTTATGTAATGGACGAGGGATCTCGGATATCCATCCAACTGCCTCCCAAATGGACCCTCATTGCCCGTGATGCCTTTAATGGGACAGTCCTCTGGAAACAACCCATCCCCAAATGGCACAGTCACCTCTGGCCATTGAAGAGCGGGCCCACCCAGTTAGCTAGAAGACTGGTTGCTGTCGGCGAAGAAGTATTTGCTACCTTGGGAATCACCGCTCCCCTCTCCAAACTCGATGCTGCCACTGGAGAGGTACTCCACACCTACAAGGGTACTGGTGGCACGGAAGAAGTCCTCGTGCGTGACGGTCGCGTATACGTCTTAGTCAACAAGGGGGCATCTGAACTTGCTGACTACACCCCTAAATTTAATGTTGGTGACCAGCGTCGTGTACGTACGGAGTTTGTCTGGAATGAGGAACCTCGTATCATTCAGGCTTTTGACTTGGCGGAGGGAAAAAAACTTTGGGAACACAAGACTACGGTGGCCCCGCTATCTCTGACTGCAGGTCCTGATGGCATTTACTTTCACGATGGACAGAAGCTGGTTGCACTGGATCCCGCCAAAGGCAGTGCGCTCTGGAGTACGGACCCGGTAGGCCGCCGTTCCAAAATCCCATTCAACTTTGGGCTCAAGATCGTTGTCCATAAAGATCTTGTCCTTGCTGCCGGAGGTGACCGGAAGATGACCTGCTATGTAGCCAAGTCGGGTAAAAAGCTTTGGGAATCTGAACACGCACGTGGTGGCTATGAGTCTCCAGAAGATCTGCTGGTAGCGGGTGGTCTGGTTTGGTCGGCGCCTCTATACAGTGGCCGTGATTCAGGTGTTTGGAGTGGGCGCGACTTACGTACTGGAAAACTGAAGAAACAATTTCCTCCAAATGTGGACACCTACTGGTTTCACCACCGCTGCTACATAAGCAAAGCTACAGAGAACTTTTTGCTGCCCAGTCGTACCGGTATCGAATTCGTTGACTACAAGAAGAACAACTGGACCATCAACCACTGGGTTCGTGGCGGTTGCCTTTATGGAATCATGCCTAGCAATGGCCTCGTGTACTCCGCACCTCACAATTGTGCGTGCTACCCAGAGGCCAAATTATTCGGCCTCAACGCACTCGCGCCAGCTTCCTCCAGAAAGTTGCCTGCAGATGTTTCACCAGAGGATCGCCTTACCAAAGGACCAGCCTATGGAAAAACCAGAAATGCTAATTTGAGGGCCGAAAAAGATGCTTGGCCAACCTACAGAGGCTCGTCTGCTCGTGAGGCATTTACTGGCTCAAACATCGATCCACACCTTGAACAAGCATGGGAAACTGAACTGGAAGGACGACTCAGCGCCATCACTGCTGCAAACGGAAAACTTTACGTAGCCCAAGTGGATGCACACACCCTACACGCTCTGAACGCATCCACTGGCAAATCGGCTTGGACCTACACCGCCGGAGGACGTATCGACTCTCCACCGACCCTACATGAAGGTGCTGTACTTTTCGGATCCTGCGACGGGTACATCTACTGCCTTCGAGCATCGGATGGTCAGTTGGCATGGAAGTTCCGTGCGGCCCCGAGTGACCTGCGTACCATGGCTTTTGAGCAACTGGAATCCCTCTGGCCTGTTCATGGCAGCATATTAGTTGAAGATGGATTGGGCTATGCCATCGCGGGACGATCCAACTTTCTCGATTCCGGCCTGCGCTTCTATAAATTCGAACCTCATACAGGTAAGGTTCTGACGACAAAAGTGATCGATAGCAAAGATCCTACGGACGGAAGTGAGCTCCAAGATGGTCTTCGCACTTTGCAGATGAGCGTGGGCCTTTCTGACATTCTTTCCAGCGATGGTGAGTCCGTCTACATGCGTTCTCAACGCTTCGACTTCGAAGGGAATCGTATCGGTATCGGACCTCATTCTGGAGATGCACCAACCCAAGGCTCAGTACAATCCGGAGATGGTCGTCACCTTTTCTCACCCACTGGATTCCTTGATGGTGACTGGTTCCATCGAAGTTACTGGGTGTTCGGCAAAAGCTTTGCAGGTGGTCACAACGGGTATTATCAGGCAGGAAAATTTACGCCCTCAGGACGAATTCTCGTATGCGATGGTGAAAATGTTTATGGGTTCGGTCGCAAGCCCCAGTACTACAAGTGGACCACCACCCTTGAGCACCAGTTATTCTCTGCGGAGAAGGAATTCTCATCTGGGATTGACGAGTCGACACTCCCCAGCAAGGACGCCCGTAGAGGCGGGGGAAACAAAAACGCAGGCTCAGGAGTGAGCTTTCCGCTCGTACCCACTCTAAACCCGACGGGAAAACCACTAGCCGTCGAAGCATGGGTGAAGGCTGAAAAACCTTCTGGCGTGATCGTTGCCAGAGGCGGCCCAGCCAACGGATTTGCTCTGGTCGTACATCGTGGCAAGCCATGGTTCATGGTTCGCTCAGATGAAAAACTCTACAGTGTGACTGGGCGCCAACCTATTCTGGGCAAATGGGTTCACCTTACAGGGGTCCTCTCGCCAGAGAAAGAATTACAGCTCTATGTAGACGGTGAACCTGTCGCAACCAAAACGGACGTACCCTTCATCACTAAGGATCCAATTCAGGTTATGGAAATTGGGATGGATGGGATCTCTCCCGTCGGCGAATACGCCTCACCCTTTCCATTCACCGGAGCTATTGATGAAGTACGCGTCCATTACGGTTCCTACAGCCAAGACCAAATCCGTAACAGCATGGAGAATCCTGGCAAAGTCATTCCCTCGAACAGTCTAGTGCTTGCCTGTTCCTTCAATAATGGGAAAGCCGCCGATCATTCAGGCAAGAAGCACAATGGCAAAATCGGTAATGCTACTGCAGTTGAGGGCAAGTTTGCCAAAGCCCTTCACTTCGCAGGTAAGTCATCGGGCAAAGGAGGACGAAACGCTGGAGGCGTCGAACACAACTGGAATGAAGACATTCCCGTGCTGGCTCGCTCAATGGTTCTAGCTAAGGATACCATATTTCTCGCTGGCCCACCAGATAACACAGACGAGGAAGACACATTCCAACGCATCATCGACCGAGATAAAACCGTGGATGCTGAACTGGCTGAACAAGATGCCGCGCTACAAGGTAAGCATGGCGGTATTCTTCTCGCTGTGGACAAAAATACAGGAAAACAACTTTCCAGTATAACTTTGCAAGAACTCCCCACTTGGGACGGAATGGCAGCGGCAAATGGTAAAATCTTCATCACTACTGAGAAAGGCAAAGTTATCTGCCTTGAGTAGACTTAGTTACCAATAAACGCAGTTTCCAAACTAAGATGAAATTCCAGAAGTATTTGAGCCCAAAAACTTCTGGAAGCTAAGAGCCCGCGCAGATTGTGAGGTAAACCTCAGTATTTGAGGCATCCCGTTTCGGCGTTTCTAGCGGAGAAAGTCCACGCCAAAGAGGCACACATCGTCACCAAATTCCTTGGTTCCGCAAAACTCCTCAAGGTTCTCCATAAGACTCTCTAGCAACTGAGATATAGACTGTGATGATTGATCTAAAACCCAGTCCCTGAAGGGTTGCATTCCAAGTTGGACTCCTTCTTGGCTCTCTGCTTCGAAAACACCATCAGTGTAAAGAATTAGGCTATCGTTCTTGCGAACGCTTACTTCCTGCAAAGTGTACCTAACATCTCCTGCAAGACCAAGTGCAATGTCTGGATCATCATTAAGCGCTCCAAGCGGAATAAGCCTCTTCTCGGATCGACGAAGAAGTAATGGTGGAGGATGACCAGCATTTGCGTACACAACCTTCCGTTCGAGAATATCAGCGACTAGGTAGCAGGATGTAACAAAGATGCTCGTGCTGACCTTCTTAAATATACGATGAAGACCAACATTAATCTCTTGCAGAAACGCATCGGGCTTAGAGGCCAGAGGTTTCATCTCTTCGATTAGTCCACGTAACAAGGCAGTAATTAGAGCAGCGCGCACACCATGCCCCATGACATCACAAATAAATAAGCCTGCTCTTGTATTAGACACCGGAACCATGAAGAAGAAATCGCCAGCGAGAGTACTGCTAGGTTGGTACTGGTGTGAGAAGCGAAGAAAAGCGTCTGTCTCAGGTTGATCTTGAGGAAAGTGTGGGTAGGTACTCGGAATCAAGGACTGCTGAATTTCACGAGCCATTAGGAGCTCAGCATACATTTCCTGATTAATTTCGTTCAGCTCTCGATTAGTCTGGGAGAGCTGTAGTTCGGATTGCTTGTGCTGATCAATTTCTGCCCGAAGCCGTTCGCTATATTTTTCAAAGTGCTGAATAAATGCATTGTGAACATGGTTCATGAGCTTCTGCGGATCGCTCATTTTCTCTACGTAAGCGAAGGCTTCTCCACTAACAGCGTCCATTGCAGTCTCCAGAGTAGCGTGACCAGTATGGATGATAACCTGTATTTCAGGATTAATTTCGCGTAAGCGCTGCAGAAGCTCGAGACCTTCCATATCAGGAAGACGGAGGTCGATGATTGCTACGTTGAGGCCTTCCGAACGACATAAATCCAAGGCTTGCGCTCCAGAGGAACAAGGTGCAGCTTCTAAATCTTCGATATCTAGACAATCAGAAAGCGTACGGATTTGAGCCGGGTCATCATCGACAAGTAGGACACGATTCCTCCCCGCGGAGGGTGATGGGTTACTCATGCCACTTGGCTCAATTAAGAGAAACCGTCTCTCCAATTAGATCGATCAAGTTCTCCATGTCTAGAGGTTTGGGTAAGAAAGCAACAGCTCCTTCCTCTAGAGATTCCTCTTTAATCTCATCAACAGAGAAGGCGCTCATAAGAATGACCTTCACACTGTTTGAAAGTGACTTCATCCGACGAAAAGCTTCAACACCGTTGATGCCCTGCATACGAACATCCATTAATACAGCATCAAAGTTACCCCCTTCAAATACATCAACTGCCTCTTCACCACTTGAGGCAGACTGGACCTCATATCCTTCATCCTGAAGTATATCCCGAAGCGTCGATCTCATCGCAGAATGATCGTCAACGACTAGGATGGAAGTGGGATGGGGTATCATGAAGGTACATCCATCCTACGCCTCCACTGCAGATTTGTCAAGTGGAAGCTCAATAATAAAGCGGGTTCCCTCGCCTACTGCACTCTTTAGAGTAATACTTCCGCCATGGTGTTCCTCAATAATTTGACGACAGATACTTAGACCCAACCCAGTCCCCTTGGCTTTAGTTGTAAAGAGGGGTTCAAATATGCGCTGAGCTTGTTCATCGCTCATACCGGAACCATTGTCGGAAATCTCTAGCCTACATAATTTCTTTTCCTCATCATGCCTCCCGCTTACTTCTATCACACCCTCTTCTAGACATGCATCACGGGCGTTCTGGATTATGTTAACAAGTACTTGGCGCAATTGTACGGGATCGGCATAAAGAGAGAATGGGTTCGGTGCCAAGTCCACTCGTAAGTCTACAGGTGGTCGAATTCTACAGCGAGACTTAACCTCCTCTAGCATGGGCTCAAGCTCAACTCGAATGCGTTCCATTTTACGCACACGAGTCATGTCCAGCAACGAGGAAATCACATGATCAGAAGCGGTAAGTTCTTCATCGAGAATTTGAAGGTGCTCCTCAAACTTTGGATACGTATCCCCTACCCCGGTTTTCCCGAGGTAACGCCGAAGAAAGAAAATAGATTGTTTCATTGCGCCAAGGGGATTGCGCAATTCATGAGCAATACTTCCAGATACCTGACCGATGGCCGCCAACTTTTCCTGCCGAATAAGACGCTGCTGATACTGGAATACTTCCGCGGTACGTTCCTCGACGCGACGCTCTAGACTATCATTCGCGGTCTTTAAATCTTCATGAGCCTCACGAAGTTCTCGCTCTGCCTCCTTCTCCTTGGTGATGTCTAACGCAATACCTAGAATGGCGTCAGCGGTACTTCCCGATTGAGTGAAAGGAATCTTAGTAGTACGTAAAATACGTAGAGTGCCATCGGGTCCCGTGAAAGTTTCCTCAATCATGAGTGGTTCGCCAGCATCCATGACCTTATGGTCGTCTTCAAGCATCTGTAATGCTTCCTTCTCATCACCCGTATGCAAATCCATGTGCGTTGAAGCAAGGATCTTAGGAACAGTAGTTCCATATGCTCTAGCCAGAGCCCGATTACAGAGGATAAACCGCCCAGATCGATCCTTTGCGAAGATTAGGTGAGGAACGAGGTCGATTATCTGGTAGAGACGACGTTCGCTATCTTGTAAATCGAGGTCACGGCGCTGTACCTTCTCTAGCATTAAATTGAAGGCATCAGTTAACTGGCCAAGTTCATCCTCGGTCATCTTTGTGACTCGCAGCGAGTAATCTTTTTCCAGGGAAACACGGTTTGCCGTATTCACCAGATCACGCACTGGCTTTACAAATCCAGTTTGTAACCATGTAGACGTAGCTAAGGTGAGCAGAAGAGATATACCAAGTATGCCGGCGAGGATACCAATGTATCGTTTACGGCGATCTGTAATCTCTGAGAAGTCGTGCTTGAGGTAAACCCACCCCAATACGGCGCCCTCACCAACAATTGGCTGAAAGATGGTTGTATAGCGACCTGTAGAGGCACTGATGGCTTTTGCAGGATTCACCTCTTGTGGTAGCTGTAATTTGGGATCCAGTTCGCCTTGACTAGCTAAGAGCTGTCCATCTGCGGTGTAAATGGCAACCGTTACCATGTGGCGATCCAGACTGATAGCTTCGGCTATGTCTTGAGCCTTATCGGGGTCACGATCAATAATCACTGGTTCACATACACGTCGAATAACTTCTGACTCAGCAGCTAACTGTTCCTGTGACTGTTCGCGAAGGTAGGTCGAATCGTAAAATGTCAACCCAAAGCCAGTAAGTAAAAGGGCTAGTCCGGTAGTAAAGACCGTGTATAGCACCATTCTGGCACGAAGGCTTTTACCTTTCATATTTGGAAGAATCCGAGTGGGGTTTTAGTTTTACCACCAAGCTAGAACCAACCTCAACGTGGCGCAAGACTAGAACTGGAATGTAGCTATCATGAAAATGGACCGTTCTATTTCGACTAAGCGATTGCTCACAAGTGGGTTTTTACCCTCTGGATGGCTAGGATCAAAAAGGTTTCTTCCTACTAAAGCAAAGTCCAGCCGTTCATTCGCTTTCCAAGTAATTGTGGCATCCATACGCCATTGAGATTCAATATCGTAAAGCGGAATCTCATCACAATATTGAAAAAAAGTGCGAAGGTCTAGATCGTTAGTTAAATCAAGATAGGCTTCTAGATGGAAGCGTTGCTCCATGTCTCGACCGGAGTTATCTAGGGAATGAAGACCATGATAATCGACATGACTGAGACTGTAGGAACTCCTCAAGGTCAGGTCGTCAAGTATCCGAGCGGTAAGGGGGAACTCGCCACCCGAGACCGTAGCCGAACTATCGTTAGAAAGAGACGAGGTTGCTATGGTTGGTTTCCTGTTGTAAAGAATCAGGTCATCATACTCGTTAAAGAAAATAGCAGCGTCCAACAAAGTGCCCGGAGTCACTAAGGTTCTCCACCCAACCTCATAAGCGATAAGGTTTTCAACATCAAGAGTACCTGGCTTACCTTGCCAGCTAATGGGATTGTAGATCCCAGTAGGCGAACCCTCCAGAGTGCCAAAGTCCATATACGACAGCGTGTATCTATAGTTGTGCTGAAAAAGTGATGGGGTAGCTACCGCGTTTGAGACAGAAGCCCAGACAAACTGACTTGGAGATACAGTCCACGCAAGCCGAGCTGCAGGTTGAAATTCAAACCCGGTGAAATAGTTATCCTCTAGTTTCGCCCCAGAAAGAAGAGTGAGCTTTTCTGGAATCAAGACAAACTCATCCTGAAGATAAGCGTCAAACTTAGTAAAGGAGAG
>CAJWWL010000105.1 GCA_913048125.1 uncultured Opitutia bacterium
GGTGTGCCAAGAGACTACGTACGTTATCGTCTCCAAAAGGATTGAGTTCTAATTTTCCTATGATTGGGAAATATTTCCCAATCATATTTGGGGATACTACTCAAATTGGGCCCTTTTCACGAATAGGTTTAATTTCTGAGAGTGTCATTTCCCCAGTATTTATGCGGCCTAGTTCTATGCTGCAATAGGCTGGCATATCTTATGCAATAACTGAAGCCAAACGAGTCCCCTCTCAACCTAAACCACTCCAAACCAATACAATCATGAAACTGATCAAATTATGGATATGCGCCTTAGTAGCCCTTGCTACTTTCAATCTAAACGTTCTGGCACAACGTCAAAAAGAGCCGGGCAAGCCCCAGCTAACCGAGGAAGAGCGCTCCCTTCAGGGTGAGGGCCAAAAAGAAAAAGCTCGTCCCGGTAAGCCTTCTGGAAAGAAGCCCAGCGCCAAGCCTGGCCGTCCTAGTCCTAGCAAACGTGGAGAAAGTAAGCCACAGCGTCCAGAGCGTCCAGAGAGACCCGAACTCTCGGAAGAACTTAAGACCAAGATGGAAACCTACAAAGAGGAAAGTCAGGCTTTACGCGCTGAATTGAAGGAAGCGATTGCTGCCTTAGAAGAGCCTACGCGTGAGCAAATCAGCGAAGCCACCAAGAGCTTTCGCGAGTCCAACAAGGACCGATTTGATGCCCAAAAGGCACTAAGTGGAGAAATTCGTGATAGTTTGAAGGCTGCTCGTCCAGAGCGTCCAGAGCGTCCTGAGATTTCTCCAGAAGCTAAAGCACTGCGCGAAAAGCACCAAGCCTTGCTTAAGAGCATGGGGGAGAACAAGAAAGAACTTCGTGAGGCATTGGCTCAAGCTTCAGAAGAAGAGCGTAAGGAACTCATGGAGAGTTTTCGCGAAGAACAGGCACAGCTGTCTCAGGAATTGAAGGCTCTGCATAAGGAAATACGTGAATCCATAGGTGGAGAGCGACCAGAGAAGCCAAAAGCTGATGGTAAAAAGCCACGCCGCCCCCGTCCTGAACCTGGTGCTTCACGTCCAGGTGGAGCGCGCCGCCCATCCAACTAACCCCAATTTCCGACTCTATTCCTAAATACGTAGACGGCGGGTGGCTTTGGTTGCCCGCCGTCTTTTTATATACGATTAAATTGGGAAATATCCCCCATTCAAATTGGGAAATATCCCCCCATCTTTGAAATGCCTTTCGTGCCTAAAAGATTCAAATTTTAAGCTTAATCCCTCATTTCATGCAACTTCAGGTTGGTTTTGCCTACCATCATCAGCTTGGCATGAATCCTGCCTTAAGTCATCTATATTTCATCAATTTAAACACGAAAATAACCTGAATCATGAAAAAAACCAAAATTCTCACCCTTGTAGCCTCCGCTGCCTTTGTAAACTGGGTCGTGGCTGAGTCACCTCCTAAACCTACAAAACCCGAACGCCCTGAAAAACCTTCTGAAGAAAAGAAAGGCGTTTTTGGAGAGTGGCTTGATAAGGAAGGCTTCATTACTGACGGTCCAAAAATCAAGAACTGGATTGATACCGATGGTGATCGGATCGATGACCGGATGCAAAAGGGTCCTGGCGCACCTATCGGTGAAAACCGTCCAGACAAAGAAATCCTTCGACCCAATAAGCCCGACCAAGGAGGTGAAAAGCCAGAAACTGGTGGTCCAGACCCTCGTCCTTTCCCTCCAAAGCCCAAACCTGAAGAGGGTGGTGAGAAGCCCGAGCCTAAACCTCGCCCTAAGCCAGGTGAGGGAGGCGAAAAACCGGTTATTGGCGGGCCTGACCCACGTCCTTACCTACCTAAGCCTAAACCAGGAGAAGGCGGTAATAAACCTGACAAGGATCTATTTGGATCATGGCTCGATAAAGATGGTTACATCACTGATGGTCCCAAAATCGAGAATTGGATCGACACTGATGGGGATAACATTGACGACCGTAAGCAGAAAGGCCCTGGTTTGCCTAAGGGTGAAAATCGTCCTCAAAAGCCGAAACCACGTCCGCTTCCCCCAAAGCCAAAGCCTGCTAAGCCTGGTATAGTTGACAGTAATAAAACTGATGGCTCATCTACTGGGCGTCCTGAAATCAAACGCCCAACCCGTCCTGCTCGGCCTGAGCTTTCCGACGACCTAAAGGGCCAGCTTGATTCCTACAAAAAGGAGCATGATGACCTTCGTAAGGCATTGCACGAAAAGCTTAAGGCGTTAAAGAACCCAACTCGTGATCAGGTAAAAAAGATCACCAAGGAGTTCCACGATACAAACAAAGATCGTTTTGATGCCCAGAAAGAATTGGCTAAGAGCTTGAAGGATGGCTTGAAGGCCGCCCGTCCGGAACGTCCGGCCAAGCCCGTTGTCCCTGAAAAGGTCCTCGAACTGCGCGCTGCTCATGACAAGGTTTTGAAGAGCGTTTCCGAGAGCAAACGTGAGTTTATGTCTGCCTTATCCAAGGCATCTAAGGAAGAAAGAAAGGATCTTCTCGATGGCTTCCGTGAACAACAAAAGAAGCTTCAGGAGGAGATGAAGAACATCCAGCGTCAGATCCGCGAGTCTATCGATAAACCCAAGACCGATGTCATTGCAGAGAAACCTCGCGTAGAGCGTCGCCCCCCCCCACGCCCACGCCCTGACGTTTCTTCCAAGACTGACGACCGTCGACCAGCAGGTCGCTAGGCCAAGTTAGTTTAACTGGAATTTCATTCCGGGGATTCAAAGGAGCGGACACCCCTCGCGGGTTGTCCGCTCCGTTGCATCTAGAAGTCTTTAATCATTGAACCGAATCCTCAAAACAACTACTCAAGACTCATCTTTTGATGGACCGCCTCCCTCTATCTTTTTTACTCTTCCTCTGCTCAATATACTCAGCAAAGGAGTTATCCAGTCAGACTGCTGATGCTGCACTGGATACCGTGATTGCAGATGAGTTAAAGGAGCAATTTGGCGAGGATTTTCTCAGCGACGATGAATTGAATGAATTGTTGGGGGATGACTTTACGGATGAAGTTTTGGAAGATCCGAATTGGGATATGGATCTAAAGCTGCGCTCTGGCTTGGGCTACGGTGACAACGTACTTTTTGGTGCTTTCGAACAGGTTGCTTCCAGTTATTTCATCGGTAGTTTGGATGGTCTTGTGTATCGTCTCCCCAATGATGGCGAGGCCAATGCCTATCTTTACGTTTACGCCGAGCACCTAGAGTATTTTGAGGACGTGGACGCTGGGCGCTTGTATATTACACAAGGTCAAACTACTCGACAGGTCGATCAACTCAGAACAGTTGGGCTCTCGGCAACTCATATCTTCTATGATCAAGTTTTTGATGCGTCGGCAGATCTAGACTCTTTAGATACCTTCGGTGTAAGTGCACACCAAATGGAGGCCGTTCCTCATCTTGAGGTTTTCTTGAAAAATGGCATCCAGCTAAAGTTAGAGGCTATTTTAGGTACTACACGCTATGATGACTCCTATGAGGATTCGGATAATATTGGCGGTAGGCTCACACTTCGTAAGCCGATCAAGCCAGGCGTGATGCTGGAAGCCATCCTTTTTCATGATGACCGAAGCTTTCTTGAGAAACTGCCTCGTGACTCTGATGGTTATTCGATGGATGGAACTTTGCGCTATCGGATTGACGAAGCTTTTCTACGTTGGCGCAAGCAAGGTCCAGCGCAGGAGGATTGGCGTCTTTCTTCACAAGTTCGATTCATGCGACAGAAAGACAACGGTGCCGGTTACTATGATTACGATCGTCTCAGGCTGACCCAGTCGGTTTCCAGAGTTTTCAACAAATGGGAGGCTGGTCTAATCCTTAGCTTCACCCGCCATGATTACCCAGTTCGCAAGGCTGACTTTAACGGTTCGGAAACGCTTTGGCGCGAGAACTGGGAAGTTATGTTGGACTTCAAGCGTCCTTTGGGAGAGGCCACTTCATTTTTCCTCGATGGCCAGCGTGAACATAATCGTTCCAACAGTCTAGAGAATGTCTATGATGCCTACAGGGTATCTGCAGGTATAGAGTGGGAAATCTAGCAGTGGCTGGCAAAATAAACACCAATTCCAGTCGGCAGCTTATTGGTATCCTTGCGGTGCTGGTGGTCTTGGCTGGAGTCTTGGCTGTGGTTATACTTTGGTTGCGAGGTGAACTCCGGCAACGCATCTTGAATCGAGATCTAGCTGCGTTTCAGCCAATTGTAAGCTCCACGCTTCGCGTGGGAGAGGAGCAGTACCTGCTTAATAACGCTTTGCTCGAAGAATTGGGCGACCCTCTTCTGGAATTTGATTCGCGAATTCCTGCGCATCTTACTGAAGCGTTGCTAGGCACATTAGGGATGGGTCGCGTTGATAAACTAGTCCTCTTTGACACAGAAGGTTTTCTGCAAAATGCTTTTCCTGATAACCCTGGGGTTGATGTTTTGGACGAGGGAGTACTCAAAAGCTTGCGTAATGGCTCACCAACTGGAGTTCTAACTCCGACGGCGTTGGAGTTGACGTTACCATTGACGCTAGACGATTCAGAAGGTGAAGATTTCCTGGGTGTAGCTCGATATTACCTTTCACCCACTGCCTTGCAGTCAGAATTAGATGAGTTAGACGGCCAGCTTTGGGTGACGGGTGGCATATTGTTGTTTTTCGGTGGTGGTGTAGTCGTTTGGATATTAGTGCTTTCCTTCCGTCGCCTCGAAAAGGCGAATCTACTACTTGTTGAACGCAGCCAGAGACTAGCTGATGCCAATCGAAAGTTACTTCTTGCCGCCAAGACCTCTGCAGTAGGTTCCTTAACGGCTAATCTCATGCACGGCTTGAAGAATCCACTGGCAGGTTTGCAAGAGTTTGTCCGTGGCTTGAAAGAGTCGAGTACGACGCAAGATAGCGAGGAAGTTCAGTTGGCAATGGATTCGGCGCGGCGAATGCAGGATTTAATCCAAGAAACACTGGCAGTCATTGGAGACTCTGAAGGAGGCATTGCCTTGAACTACACTTTGGGAGAATTAGCTTCTATCCTTAAAAACAAACTCAACCCTATCGCCGATTTACATGGTGTCGCGTTGAGTATAGAAAAATTTCCATCTGAGGAGTTGGATAGTATCCGTGGAAACCTTCTTGTGTTGGCATTAGTAAACCTCGCTCAAAATGCAGTTGAAGCAAGTGCCTCTAGTCAAGAGGTTGTTATTACCTGTGAAAAGGCAGAAGAAATATTGCTTTTTCGTGTGGTTGATCAGGCTGGAGGTCTGCCGGCACAAATGAAAGAAGATCCGTTCCGCCCAGTGCGATCTTCTAAGCCTGACGGTAGCGGGATCGGACTTGCCTTAAGCTACCAACTCGCCCGGCAAATGGATGGAAGTCTTGAACTAGAATCGACTGCGGCAAGCGGGACGATCTTCTGCATTTCCATTCCTGTTTCTTGACCGGTTTGCCTTTATAGGCGATATTGTTCCACCCTAATTGCCTGCCTCTTATCTATTCCATGCCTTCCCGAATATCAGTATCTGCTTGGCTTGCCTTGGGATCCATTTTCATATTGTGCAGAGCGAACCTACCAGACGAACCGATTCTTTGGGAATATGCTACTGCCGGAGCAATTTATTCTAGCGTTACGTTAGCATCGGATGGTACAGCATTTGTCGGCTCAGGTGACAATAAGGTCTACGCCCTCAACAGCGACGGTTCCCTTAGATGGGAATTCGAAACCGGTGACTGGGTAGATGCCGTGCCGGCTCTTAGTCAAGATCAGTCGACTCTCTACGTTGGCTCTTGGGATAACAATCTGTATGCATTGAATACGACAGACGGCTCTCTTGCTTGGAGCTATGAGACAGGAAACTATATTTTAGCATCTCCTGCTCTTGGTCCAGATGGTACTATATACTTTGGCTCGAATGATAGCTTCTTTTATGCGCTAAATCCAGATGGCTCTCTCAAATGGGAATACTTTCTCGAGGCTGAAGAGACAGTGGGAATCCACTCCTCTGCTGCCATCGGCGAGGATGGTACGATCTACTTCGGTTCCCAGCATGGCACCCTCTATGCTCTTAACCCTGATGGTACGCTGAAATGGACCTATGAAGTTGATGCAGGTGCCAACGGAGAAAACCGTATCGCATCTAGTCCTGCGCTGGATTCTGATGGCAATTTATATTTTGGTACGGGTTCAGGAGCTTTTCACTCGGTGGATACTGATGGATTACAGCGCTGGACTTACAGACTGCTGGAAGAAAGCTCGGATGATGAGACTCTTGATTCTGCACCTGTAATCAGCGATGATGGTAATATTTATTTTGCGACTCGAGAGGGCTACCTAATTGCCCTCGACAGTGAGGGGGTTGAGTTGTGGAGCGCTACGGTGGGAGATGTCTTTTACAGTGCACCTTTGGTGGATTCGGAGAGTAACGTCTACATCCCTTCTTACTTTGGCGCCTACGAGAATGAGGAGACTGGCGAGGCTGAAGATGTCAGTGGCATTACAGCTTTTGACAGCAGCGGAAACCAGTTATGGGAATATCCCCTAACCTATGGCTTCATTGATTCGTCCCCAACCCTCGACACGAACGGCATTCTCTATATTGGCGCTTCTGACGGTTCCGTAGTTGCATTGGATACGGGTTCTGGAAACTCACTTGCATCTAATGCTCCCTGGCCAAAGTTCCGAAACACTATTGAGAGCCATGGTTGCTCTCTCGAGCTTTTACACCAGTTGAACTCAACCGATTTAGGTAATGGCTGGTATAGCAGCGAATGGCTTGGTTTTTACTATGATTACGGAAGTGGTTGGGTGTTCCAAGATTCCCTCGGTTGGATGAATTTATCTGGTGGTGATGTTTCGGCCTGGGTTTGGCTTCCTGGCTCTAGCGCATGGTATTGGACGAGCCATTTGACCTATCCTTTCCTATATCGCCATTCTTCTTCTTATTGGGTTTTTCATAGTGCGCAACATGACGCCTACTATCACTACGGTGATTCCATAGGCTGGTCGACCAGTCCCTAGTAAGTGAATTTCAGTTCCCGCTTGAAAGATACCGTGGCTGTGCTTATTTTTTAGTGATCCTTGTTTCTAATCTATTCCTTACCATAATTCTCCCTAAATGAATTGGAATCGGCCAATCTTTCCTCTTAGATGTACCTTTGCTTTGGCCTCTGCCTTAATCGTCACTAATCTACCTGCTGCAGTCCTCTATGTGAAAGAGGATGCTGATGAAGGAGGGGAGGGCACGAGTTGGGCGGATGCCATGTATTCTCTGCAGGATGCCTTGTTTTATTCTCAGCCAGGTGATGAGATCTGGGTGACTGCTGGTACATATTATCCAGACTATGGAGACGCAGTCTTTGAAGGTGATCGATTTGCATCTTTCGAGCTTAAGGATGGTGTTTCTGTCTATGGTGGCTTTGCTGGAACTGAAACTCAACGCAGTCAGCGTGATCCAGCTCTAAACCAGACGCTTCTCAGTGGAGGCATCGGCTCTCTCGAGGACGGTTCCGAGGACTCCATTCATGTCGTGACTGCCTCTGATAATGATGCTACGGCTATTTTAGATGGAGTCACTATCACTCAGGGCAGTGCTGACAGTGGAACAGGTGAATACAGTCATGGCGGAGGGTTATATATCGTCAATGGTAGCCCCTCATTCGTCAACATCATCTTTCGCGACAACCAAGCCACAACTGGCGGCGCCCTCCATGTTGAGGGAGCAAGCTCTAGTCCAGCCTTTACCAACTGCACCTTTACCACCAATACTGCTTTCTACGATGGTGGTGCAGCCAATAGTGCCAACGCTTCTCCTGAATTTATCAACTGCACTTTTTCTGGAAACTTCGCTCTTGATGGGGTTGCTGGAGCAATTTACGTCCAAGGCACAGGTGTTCTGATCGCCACTGATTGTACCTTCAGTAGTAATGAAGCCAAATATGGCGGAGGCGCCATGGCTACAGCCTCTTCCAGCCCCAAGCTTACCCGTTGTACCTTTTCTGCGAATACCACTAGTGACGGCTCCGGCGGTGGCCTTGATAACGATCAGGGTGCACCCGAGCTCGCTAACTGTACTTTTTCAGGAAACACCTCCAACTATGCCGGTGGCGGCATCGCAAATTGGTCTGGAAATCTTTTAGCCTCCAGCACAACTTTTATCACCAACCAAGACAGTGGAGATTATGGCGGTGGTGGCGTTTTTAACTATCAAGCATCTCCTACTTTTACCGAATGCGCCTTCGAGAGTAATTATGCCGACTATGGAGGTGGCTTCTACAACCTTGATGGAGCGCCTGTTTTCCAGAGTTGTACATTTACTAGCAATTCAGAAGGTGAGAATGAAGGTTCCGGTGGAGGTGGCGCCATTTTCAACTATGATGGTGCTCCCAAGTTGTCCGATTGTACTTTCTCGTACAACCAATCAGCCTACGGGGCTGGCATCTACAATTACTTTGATGCCGTTATTGCAGCAAACCCTACTATCGTTAGGTGTACTTTTTCAGATAACTCCTCGTCTCATGTGACGGAAGGCGGTGGTGCCGCAATCATGAATTGGAATGCTCAGCCTACTATCTATAATTGTTATTTTCTTCGTAACACAGCCCCTGTAGGCGGAGCAATTTGGAATGATGCAGATGGCATTGGCGGGACTCTCGCCAATAGTCTTTTTGCCAACAATACTGCCTCTGATTCTGGCGGTGCTGTCTACAATCCTCCAGATACAATCAACTGTACCTTTCACGCTAACACTGCCGCCAATGGTTCCGCAATCTACGATACTGCAGGCAAAACCCTCTCGAACTGCATTCTTTATGGCAATACGGCAACAACACAGGGTAATCCTATCGAATCTGCCACACTCATTGTGAACTACAGCCTTGTTGAGGGCGGATACACTGGAGAATCCAACTTGGATGCGGACCCTCAATTTGCAGACATCTCAACTGGTGACTACAGTCTTGCTAGTAGTTCCCCCTGTATTGATGGTGGAGACTCTACTTTGCTGCCCTCGGATGCTGCTGATCTTGATGGTGACTCTGATATCGAGGAAACGCTACCCATTGATCTTGCGGGTAAGGACCGGGTCGAGGGCGAGTCAGTCGACATGGGAGCTTATGAGTTCAATGGCAATCGAGAACCTGTCATTTCTCATGCTGGAGGTGTGGAAGAGGCTGCGATCTCCATCGATGAAGGCCAAGTTGCTGTAGCTACTGTTACTGCAAGCGACCCTGACCAGAATGTCCTCGCATACTCCATTTCAGGCGGTGCGGATGAATCCTTTTTCGCGATCGATACATCCTCCGGTGCATTGACCTTTAAGACTGCACCTGACTTTGAGGCTTTGGCTGATGCTGACAAGGACGGGACTTACCTCGTTATCGTGCAGGTTACGGATGACGGCGCCGGCAGTCTAAGCGACACCCAGAGCCTGTTTGTTACAATTAACAACATCAACGAAGCCCCTGTCCTCACAAGTCACTCCGGCAATGCTGAGGTAGCACTCAGTCTCAAGGAAGGTTCAACTGCTGTTTCTGAAGTTATGGCCATGGACCCAGATGATGACAACCTCTCCTTCGCATTGACTGCTGGAGCTGACCAAGCCCTTTTCTCTGTGGACTCTACAGGCACCCTATTTTTTAAAAATGCGCCTGATTACGGAAATCCTACCGACGCCAACGTGGACAACATCTACGAAGTCACCGTTCAGGTGGCTGATGCAGATTTCTCAGTGCTTCAAGCATTCGCGATCACTATTACTTCTGACAGCGACTCTGATACCGACTCGGATGGTATACCAGACAATTGGGAGAATCAGTATGGCTTAAATCCTGATGCTGATGATTCTACTACTGATTCTGATGGCGACTTGCTTACGAATCTCCAAGAATATCATTTGGGTACTGATCCTACTGACGGCAACTCGGGATTCCATGCCCATGCAGTTACTAGCAGTGGTGGAGGTAAATTTACTCTTCGCTGGAAAAGTGTTTCTGGAAAAAGCTACACCGTGCAGTCCTCGACAGACTTTAGCACATGGGCGGACCTCTCGGGACCCCACATTGCTACTGCGACTGAGAGTTCGGCCGAGGTTATAATCGACACGGCAGTACTCCGTTCTTTTTTCCGCATTGTGCTAGCAGAGTAGATTACACTTCTCAATTTTCTGCTTCAGAAATTTTCTTTGACGAGTCTTTTCCTTCCTGTGAGCATGAGCTCATGGACGTCATCCTCGGGCTATTATTAGGTTTTTTCTTTACGGAAATGGAAAGACGTCGTCACCCAGTTAACAGTCCTAAAGCCAAACGTCTAGACCAACAAAAGGTCCTCGACATGACCTATGCTACTGACGAACTCCAACAACGAGGTCGTTTCTAACTAAACCCGTCAATCGCTTGGCGGCTTGATAAACTTACCTTCTTCGTAGAGCAGTTCCTTGAGTACCGTACCATCAGGACCTGCTTCGGAAGATAGTCCGACTTGCTGATCTTCATCATAGTAATTCGCTGTGGCCCATTGACCGCTCTCATGCCAAGTTAAGAAAAGCCCCTGTTTTTTCCCCAACTGGTAGACTCCGTAGGCTTTCAGGCGCCCATCCGGATGCCATTCTATGGAGATCCCGTCTTCTAGATCATCAGTGTATTTAACCTGTATTTTTTTCCGTCCGGTTGCTTCATACCATATGATATGCAGGCCATTTTTCCGTCCATTCTCCCACGTGTACAAGTTACGTTTTGTACCATCTGGGTAATATTCTACAGACCTGCCTGTGAATGGTTCATCTACTCCTTCTGTGTAATGGAGTCCATCCGCACCAGTTTTCAAGGCGCCAAACTCAACAAAGGATGATGCCGACAAGTTAATACTTGTTGCCCAGAATCCAACCACCCAAACACAATCAAAACAAAATCTCATTTTTCTCTCAATAACCAACCTGCACACTCGATTGGGGTTGTCAAAGATTGCTTCATTCCTACACATCACATTGCCCTTACTCCCTATTCCTGATTCTTTGCAAATATCTCAATGCAAACTAGGTATCCAATAGACCTGCTTGCTTGCCTCGTACTCTTTACTGCATGCAGCCCAAATGCTACAGACCCCTCCGCCGAAAATGTCTGGATAGGGAGCTATGTGGAGTTTAC
>CAJWWL010000106.1 GCA_913048125.1 uncultured Opitutia bacterium
TAACTCAAAAAAGTTCCACAGGCGCTCCGAAAAAATTCCTTTTTGCTTGGCTCAATGTTATTTTTATCCAAACTTTCTCCTCCTCAAAATTTTAATAGGTGGTTTCCACTTAGTTTTTTCCTCATTTCAAAACTTCGTTACCAAGATGAAAAATCTACAGCTAAACGTGTCTGCTCGGGAATCTACCGGGCGCTCTGCATCTCGAAAAGTCCGTGGTGAAGATCAAATACCTGCCGTAATCTATGGTCAAGGTGAGTCTCGCCTTTGCTCTGTCGGGCGAAAGGATTTTGAAGAACTTCGTAAGGGTGCTGTAGGTAGTGCCTCTCTTGTTGAATTAAGCGACGAGGGCGGATCCAGCATCCTCACACTTATAAAGGATGTCCAGCGGCATGCTATTAGTCGCCAGTTCCTTCATATCGATTTTCTCGAGGTTGCTCAGGATAGAGATTTTACCACAACAGTTCCGATCACTCTTACAGGTGAAAGCATCGGGGTTAAGCAGAACGATGGTATCCTTCAGCAACAAACCACCGAGGTTTCCGTTCGCTGTAAGCCTGCTGATTTACCAAGCCAATACGAACTCGACGTCTCCAACCTTGATTTAGGGGACTCCCTTTCGATTAAAGATCTTTCTGAACTCAGTGGCGTGACTATCCTAAACGAACCTGAACAAGCAATCGTCATTGTCAGCGGATCCGCCAGCGGACGTGCACAGGCTGAATTAGACGATTCTGAAGATGGTGAAGAAGGTGGAGAAGAAGGTGATGCTGAAACAGGTGATCAAAAAGATTCCGGTGATTCTTCAGATTAGCTCTGACTGGATTCTAGGCCACAGCACCAAATCTTAAGCCCACTTCTAATTTTAACAAAGGCAACTCTACAACGAAAAGACTGGTCAGTTCTGTGACTCCTTGGATTAAATCCATTATCGGCCTTGGTAATCCTGGAGTCTCTTACGTAGACACTCGTCACAACATTGGCTTCAAGTTTGTAGATCATCTAGCATCGAATTCTGCCTCTACTTGGAAAAACGAAAAGCGTTTCAATGCCGAAATATCCAACTGCGTGGTATCGGGCCACAGAATTACGCTTGTAAAGCCTCTCACATTTATGAATGACAGTGGTCAAAGCTTCGCTAAGCTCCTGCGATATTATCGTTGGGAACCGCAATCTGTGCTCGTTGCTTTTGACGAAATCAACCTCCCCCTTGGAGAAAAGAAGCTATCTGATCGCGGAGGACCTGGCGGTCATAATGGTATGGCTAGCATCATTAACAATGGTGGGAGTAACGTTTTACGACTTCGCTTAGGTATTGGGCAGAAGAATAATCCGAATATAAGCTTGTCAGATCATGTCCTCGGCGCTTTCTCTGCTGAAGACCTCCAAGTATTGCAGGATAATACAAGGCAATGGAGTCACGCTGTTGAGCTGGTCGTTGACAAAGGGCCTACTCAGGCCATGAATTTTATTAACAGAAAATCAAACTAACCTATGAGTAACACTGAACAAAAGACCTACCGTGCCACATTTATTCTCGATACTCGCCACAACGACGAATCTGTTGACGAGATTGTGACTCGCATCACTCAGACTATTGGTACATTCGATGGTGAAGTAAGCAAAGTCGACAACCTTGGAATCAAGGATTTCGAGCGCCCTACCGTCCGCGGGTTTGAATCTGCACCCTACGTTCAAATAGACTTCAGTAGCGATTCTGATGGTCCTGCAACTCTCAAAGAGAAACTACGACTGGACAAAACGGTCAACCGAGTCGTGATTATTTCCAACGACTAATTCCTGCCCATGTCTTACAATAAAGTCATCCTCATGGGTAATCTTACTCGGGACCCCGAATATAAGGTTACCCCGAACGGTCACCAGATTTGTAAGCTCGGTATTGCTGTAAATCGTCGATTTACCACTCAGGCAGGTGAGCAGCGTGAAGAGGTGACTTTTGTGGATGTTGACGCATGGGGTAGACAAGCCGAGACGATCAGCAAATACTTCACCAAAGGTAAACCAATTCTTGTTGAAGGTCGCCTTCGCATGGATGAGTGGGAGAATCCCCAAGGTGAGCGTCGATCTAAACTGCTTGTTCAATTAGAGACCTTCTCTTTTGTTAGCGACGGTGGCGGCACCCAATCTTCAGGAGACCGAACTCCTCCTCCATCCCAACAGAAAACTACGGCGTCTAAGCCATCTCCTCCTCCTTCTAGTTCGGATCACGACGCTGATGATGATGTCCCCTTTTGATCTTTCCATTATACAATATCACCCAACCATCAATCTAATTCATATATTCTAATGGCGAACCAAGAAGTTCTACTACTCCAACCCGTTGCTAACCTTGGTGCGGAAGGTGAAGCTGTTTCCGTGAAGTCCGGCTTTGCCAGAAACTACTTACTCCCGCGCAGGTTGGCTGTCCCCATGAATCAGTCTAACCGCCGGTATCTTGATGCCCTGAACCAGCGTCGTGCCGAGCGTGAACGAGATGAACTTGCTGGAGCTGAGCGATTAGCTGCGCAACTCAAAAAGACTTCCATAGCCATAGCTGTTAAAACCGGTGAGGGAGGGAAGATGTTTGGATCAGTTACGGCTGCCAACATCATCGAACGACTGGCCGAAGATGGTATAGAGATTCAAAAGAAACAACTATTGCTTGCTGCTCCAATTAAGGAATTGGGTAAGCATACGCTCGAGGTTAAGCTGAACTTTGATATTAACGTTAGCCTAAACATCGAGGTTGTTTCCGAGAATCCCATTGATACTGAAGAAGAGGATCAGACCTCCGAGCAGTAATTATTAATTTTGTTTCCCCGCTAATTTCCTTTCATGGCTGACCCCGTCCCTCTTTCGCAGACGCTGGAGCGGACGGCTCCCCATGACCAAGATGCTGAAGAAGGTCTTCTAGCTGCTTGTATTATTGAGGGTGGACACGAAATTGTTACTGACTGTGTACAAGCAGGATTAAAGCCTGAAGCATTTTACAAGCCTGCACACCGGCTAATATTTAGCGCCATCCTAGATCTTCTTCGTGAGGATAAAATTTCACTCGATGAAATTATTCTAACCGACAGACTGAGATCTATGGGTTCTCTTGAGGAAGCAGGAGGTTTGGCTGCACTCAATAGACTTACTTCTCGTATAGAAACAACAGTACATGCTAAATACTGGCTTGAGATTGTTCTCGAGAAAGCTCTACGCCGTGACCTCATTGGAGCTTGCGTCAGCGTTGTCGAGGATTGCTATCAAGCTGCTGGTGATATCTCCGATCATATGGAGAAAATCGAGCAGGAGATTTTTAATCTTCGTAACGATCAAGGATCCACAAGCACTGTAAAGCTAGAGGGACCAATCAATAACGCAGCGGCTCTTGTCAAAAAGCAGATTGACCGTGATATTTCTGCTTCTGGTATCATGACGGGTTTCACTCAGCTTGATGGCTCTACACAGGGATTCCAGCCTGGCCAGATGATTGTTTTGGCTGCTAGGCCTTCAGTGGGTAAGACCAGCTTGGCCATGAATTTTGCTGAAACGGCAACTTGTCCTACTGACATGCGAGACCCCGTACCCACTTTGGTTTTCAGTCTGGAAATGACTGCAGACCAGCTTGCCTATCGTATGTTGTGCAGTCGTTCACGAGTAGATATGCAGCGACTCCGGGATGGTTTTCTTAAGAAGGATCATTTTAAAACCGTCCTAAATACCGCTGTTGAACTCAAGAATGCACCGATGTACATTGACGATGCTTCTACGATTTCGATCTACGAGATGAAGGCTAAGGCTCGACGCCTGAATCAGCAACTTCTCAACCGCAATGAATCGCCACTGGGTCTGATTGTTATTGATTATCTTCAACTCGTTACTAGCGCCGATCGCAATTCACCACGCGAACAACAGATTTCTGAAATCTCTAGGGCGATCAAGGGTATGGCGAAGGATTTGGATCTGCCTGTAATCGTTCTCAGTCAGCTTAACCGTGACATGGAGAAGGAGAAACGAGATCCACGTTTGTCCGATCTTCGTGAATCTGGTGCCATTGAACAGGATGCTGACATCGTCATGCTCCTTAATCGTGTACAATTTCCTTCTGGAGGAAATGATGGTGAAGATGTGGATGATGATGGACAAAATCGTACAACCTATCTAGGTAATACTGACACAATAAAACTGATTATCGCCAAGCAGCGGAATGGACCGGTTGGTGATTTCCTCCTCACATTTATTAAACAGTACACCCGATTTGAGAATTACGCCTCTGACCAGGCGTAGGTAACCCTAGCAAGATCATGAAATTCAAAACGCTGACCCTATTGGGATTCCTTCTCTTGCTTCAGTGCTCAGTTTCAAACGGGCAAGAACCTTCGGTCGAATCCCCCGTTACTAAAGAGACATTAGTAAAAGACATTGAGATCGCTTTCGATGGAGTCCAATCTATCAGTAAGGCTTACATTCTCGCGAATGTCCACGTTTCAAAGTCTGGTCCATTTTCCAATGCAAGGTTAGATCAGTCTATCCGCTCGCTCTACTCTACTGGTCTTTTCGAGTTTGTCGAAGCTTCTGCACCAAAGGTCTCCGAGAAAGAAGTAATCGTAAAGTTCAATGTTCGCGCCAAGCACAAGATCCGAGAAATTCTTTTCCGTGGAAATGAAAATCTTAAGACTAGTCGACTCATCCAAGAAGTTGAGGCAGTGCCTGGGAAACTTCTTGATGAACTTCTTCTCAAGAAGGACCGTGACACACTACTCGAGCTTTACAGAAAAAAGGGCTACGCAAATGTTGGAATCAACTATGAGACTCAGCGCCAAGGTGGTCAGGCTACCGTGGTTTTCAACATATCTGAAGAACAGAAGATCAAGATTCGTAAGGTAGAATTTGAGGGTAACCGAAAGGTTCGTGACGGCAAATTACGTAGAGTAGTTGATACCAAAAAATGGACACCTCTATCTTGGTTCCGTGACACTGGAAAATTCAGAGAGGAGACTCTGCTGGAGGACATCGATAGGATTCGTGAGTTCTACAAGGAACGAGGCTATCTCGATGTGAAGATTTCAGAAGAGGACATTGATTTGCAATATCCCAAGCCTGGCAAACTACTCGTATCCTTTAATGTTGATGAAGGCCAACAGTACTCTGTTGGTGAGGTTGGTATTTCCGGAAACTCTATTTTTACTGTCGAGGAGATCCGTTCTAGTATTCGCCTTGAACTTGGAGATACATTTGTCCCCAGTAAGGTTGATGAAGATCGTGATAACGTTCAGAAATTTTACGGACGTAGAGGCTATCTTGATACCACCGTGCGTGCTATCCGAAAACCCAATTTGGATACGCGCGCCATCGATCTCCTCTTTGAGATTCGAGAAGGTGAAAAAGTTTTGTTGGATTCGATTGAGGTCCAAGGCAATACCAAGACAAAGTCCAACGTCATTTTGCGTGAACTTGCACTAGCACCTGGCGACGTCTTCGATCTCACTCGAATGGATAGCAGTCGCTATCGGTTGATGAACACACGTTTCTTTGAGGATGTGAACATTGTAGATGTTCCTACAGATGTACCAGGTCGTCGAAACATGCGTGTTACAGTCAAGGAGGGTCGTACTGGAAACCTAACCTTTGGCGCTGGTTTCAGTTCCTTAGAAAGGGCAATACTTTTTGCTGAGGTTACTCAAGGCAACTTCGACTTATTCAACTGGCGTTCTTTTTTTCAGGGAGATGGTCAGAAGTTCCGACTGCGTGCACAACTCGGTTCCCGTAGTAACGAATTTGTTCTCTACTTCGAAGAACCCTGGTTGTTTGAGCAACGGCTTGCTGCTGGCTTTGAGCTTTACCGACGAGAAACCGAGTACATCTCAACCTTCTCGGAGCGCCGGGCAGGATTTGAGGTGTTTTTGCGTAAAGTGCTTTTTGAGATGGTCGAAGGTCGCTTTGGATACAACCTTGAGGATGTACATATCTATGATTACCAAAATGCCTCTGATATAATCCAAAAATATGCGGAGCAGACACCTATGATGGTGTCAAAGGTTACAGGCACACTTCTTAGAGATCGCAGGATGGGTAATATTCTTTTCCCCACTGGTGGAAGTAGAGTTGAGTTTCGAAATGAGTTAGCTGGCACCATCTTTGGTGGAGACGCAGACTATTGGAAGACTGAGTTGCGAACTGCAAAGTTCATACCAACTTTCCAGTCTATGGAGCAGACAATCACTCTTATGGGGAGAGTTGGTTTTATTACCGCAACTGGTGATAATGATGATGTACCTTTTTTCGATCGGTTTTTCCTCGGAGGTCCTTACACCTTACGCGGATTTGGCTATCGAGAAGTCGGTCCCAAAGACGACCAAGATGAGCCTCTTGGTGGTAACAGTTATGGGTTATTTAGTCTTGAGTATACCTTCAAGATTGCCGAACCACTACGCTTTGCCATGTTTTATGACATGGGATTTGTCGAAGCCTCTGAGTTTGACTTCAACCCTAGTAACTACAATTCCAATTGGGGGCTTGGCTTACGAATAATGGTTATGGGCGCACCTCTTCGACTCGACCTTGGCTTTCCTCTACAGACTGATTCATCGAATGATCAGTCTCATGAATTCAACTTCTCATTTGGAACACGTTTCTAAGCAATTTTACACAACCTCTCCTACATTCCACAAAACTCTCTACATGAAAAAAATCATTTCTTTAATTCTTCTACCTGTTCTAGCAACTGGTATCCTCAACGCTCAGCGAGTCGCTACCAATCCCAAGGTTGTAGCAGTCGACATCGAAGTTGTTCTTACCAGCTACAAAAAATTTCAGGATGCCAAAAAGAAGCTAGATTCGTCTAAGGAAAACGCTCAAGACGAAATTGAAATCCTAAAGGGAGAAGGCAAGGCTCTTGTTGATAAGGCAAAGTCTCTGGAAGCTAACATCAAGAACCCAGCGCTCAATGCTACTGCTCAGGCTAAGTACAAACAGGAGTTTGACGAACTTCGTAAACAAATTCAGCAGAAGGAGAGAGACTTACTGGCTTACATCCAGCGAACTGATGCTGTACTTAAGCAGCGGCTTAAGAGCATTCTTGAGCTTCACATGGGCGAAATACGAGATATGACCACACTTGTTGCGAAAGAAAAGGGCGCTGATTTGGCACTTAATAAATCTCTAAAGGACTTTGTCATCTATTCCGCGGACTACTTCGACATAACTCAAGATGTCTTAACTCGGTTAAACGCCACTGCAAAGTAGGCTCTATTCAAATTGGAAAGAGGGATTCCTTTTGGATCTAGCATTCACCCTTAAGGAATTAGTCGGCATTCTTGAGGATGTCGCCGTTGATGGTGAGTTTGATGGCTGTATTAGCGGCATTGCCTCTCTTTCGGAAGCCGTCTCTGGAGATGTTTCTTTTCTCGGTAATCGCAAATACAGATCTGAAGTAAAAGACTGCCGAGCAAGTGCCATTTTTCTGCCTGCTGATTTTGCTGGAACACCTTCAAAAGGACAAGTCTATCTCCGCACCAAAAACCCATCACTCGCCTTGGCGCGAGTCACACAAACGATAGAGCATAAGCTGTGGCCCAAGCCTTCACCTGGAGTGCACCCGAAGGCTTTCGTAGATGAGACTGCGGTAATTGAGAAATCAGTCCATGTTGGCCCTTTATGTTCTGTTGGTGCTTATACAGTTATCGAAGCTGGAGTTTCTCTGGGAGCTGGCGTCCATGTTGGTAGGAATGTCCGCGTCGGTCAAAACTCAAGGCTTATGCCAGGTGTCGTTGTCCATGATTACTGTGAATTGGGTCAAGAGGTCATTCTGCAAGCTGGCTGTGTCATCGGTTCTGATGGTTATGGCTACGAGACTACCTCAGAGGGGCACGTTCGTGTTCCTCAGATCGGCAAAGTCGTAATTGAGGACTTTGTAGAAGTTGGTGCCAACAGTACTGTTGATCGAGCTCGTTTTAAGGAGACTCGTATTGGAGAAGGTACAAAAATAGACAATTTGGTTCAGATCGCCCACAATGTGAAGATTGGAAGAAACTGTCTGATCGTTGCTCAAGCAGGTGTTAGTGGTAGCACAGTTCTGGAGAACAATGTTGTGCTGGGTGGGCAATCCGGAGTCGCTGGTCACCTTCATATCGGGGAAGGAGTATCAGTTGCGGGGCAGAGTGGAGTCTCCAAAAGTTTGAATGCAGGAGATATGGTGAGAGGAACGCCTGCCTTCCCGTATCTAACATTCCAAAGGATCGCTGCTTTGCAAAAACGCTTGCCCGAATTCTTCAAAAGGTTGAAAACTTTGGAGCAAATCTGCGACCCAAAAGACAAATCATGAGCCAAAACGCACTGAAGATCTTTTCAGGAACATCGAATCAGCCCCTCGCCAAGGAGATCTGCGAATATTTGGGGCAGCCATTAGCCGAGGCTACGGTCACCCAATTCCCTGACAACGAGACTTTCGTAAAGATCAATGAGAACATTCGGGGTGCGGATGTGTTCATTATTCAAGCGACTTCATCACCCGCGAATCATCACATCATGGAAATGCTCATCATGATTGATGCTGCTCGTCGTGCATCAGCTCAACGGATTACCGCGGTTATGCCTTTTTTTGGGTATGCAAGACAGGACCGTAAGGATCAGCCCCGTGTTCCCATAACCTCAAAACTTGTCGCAAACCTTTTGGTTACTGCAGGGGCTAACCGCGTATTAACGATGGATCTCCATGCTCAGCAAATTCAAGGTTTTTTTGATATACCAGTTGATCACCTTTATGCATCTCCTGTTTTTTCAGAATACCTAGAAACTTTTGCAAATGACCAACTCACGGTACTTTCACCTGATGTTGGTGGAATGAAAATGGCTGCAGCGTATGCAGACATTCTTAACTGTCCCTTTGGTCTCGTTGCTAAACGTCGAAGTGACGCAACTACTGTCGAAGCTTTCAATCTTGTAGGCGAAGTCAATGGGCGAAATGTTCTGCTCGTTGATGACATGACCGAGACAGCTGGTACTTTAATTGCCGCTGCCAAACTGGCTCGCAGTAAAGGCGCCTCTGAGGTCAGAGCTTTGGTCAGCCATGGTGTTCTCAACGAGATGGGCTATGAGCGCCTTAAGGATGGAGATTTGGATGAGTTAATAACTACGAATTCAGTCCCCATTGCTCCACGAGGCCTTCCGATCAGAGTGATCAGTGTTGCTAGATTGTTAGGAGAAGCCATACTTAGGATCCACAATCACTCAAGCGTGACTAGTCTTTTTAACATCAAAGGGTTTTAACGGATTCTATTAACAAAACTTTTCTACAGCGACGCTCGTTGTAAGGACCAATAATCTATGTAAGAAAACTATCTCCTTAATCTAATGAAGTCGTTGTCCAAGTTTTTACTATCATCTTCACTTGTTTTATCAGCACTTTTCGCCTTAAACTCTATTGCTCAATCAAGGCAAAGACCGCAACTGCGTACTGATAGCACACCGCCTGATCGATCAAACCAACACAGAGTCAACAGCTACGCCGACGTTCTGGACAAAGTTACCCCAGCTGTTGTAGGTGTTTTTACAAGCCAACTTGTTACCAGCCGTTCTGGGTCTGCAAGTCCCTTAGAAGAGTACCTACGCCAATATTTTAACCGACCAGCACCATCGGACAGGAACTCCAACCAAGAGCGCAAGGTTCCTTCCGGTGTGGGGTCAGGTGTAATAGTGAGTCCTGATGGCTACGTACTTACAAACAACCACGTTGTTACCCAGAACGGCCAAGTCGTAGATGAAATCGTTGTAAAGCTAACCGACGGAAGGCAATTCAACGCCAAAGTGATAGGAGCTGATGCACCCACCGATGTAGCGGTTTTGAAGGTCGATGCTTCTAACCTACCAACGGCAGTGATCACTGATAGCAACCACTTGCGAGTTGGCGATATTGTCTTCGCAATCGGCAATCCCCTTCAGGTGGGAACAACTGTTACAATGGGCATCGTATCTGCAACGGGACGGACAAATCTTGGCCTTCTGGGTGGAGGTGGCTACGAAAATTTCATTCAAACCGATGCCTCAATCAACATGGGCAACTCAGGAGGTGCTCTTGTAGACTCCCAGGGGCGTTTGATTGGTATCAATACCGCAATAATGTCTCGTACTGGTGGAAATATCGGTCTCGGTTTTTCAATCCCTATCAATTTAGCACGCAACGTGATGGGTTCATTAGTTGATAAAGGTGTTGTCGAGCGTGGAGCCATCGGCGTTATGTTGGAAGGTATGACCCCAGAGATGGCTGCAAACTTAGGCTTATCTCGTCCTGTGGGCGCACTGGTTCGGCAGGTAGTCCCTGGCAAAGCAGGCGCAAAAGCTGGGTTAAGAGACGGTGATGTTATATTAAAGGTCAACGGTCAGGATATTGAAGATTATGCTCAACTTCGTCTAATTATTTCCCAGAAAGCTCCGGGCACGCGCGTAGAGCTTGATATCTTGAGAAACAAAACTCCTCGTAGCATTCAAGTGGTTCTTGGTAGCCTAGGAGGTCTCACCGCTAACCTCAATCCTAATGATTGGCCCATTCCTGGTCTTGAGCTAGAGAGTGTGACTTCACAGTACCGAAACTTATACGGAATACCTAAGGACGTCGAAGGAGTCGTAGTATCTTCAATTCATGATAGTTACGACTACGGTCGACAAATTACGGAAGGAACTGTGATTTGTGAGATTAATGGTGAGCAATCAACGAGTGTGGCCAAGGCTCAGTTATTAATACGAAATGGAGTTAATCGGCTTTACGTTTGGCGCAAAGGGGTAGGGTACAGGTTTATAGCTATCCGCAAGGAGTAGCGATTCTTCATTTCTCAAATCTCTTCTCGGCTAAAACTGTATCGATTACCACATGACTACCTTTTAACATCTTCACCACATGATTTGTATCGGGATGTTCAAAGTCTCCTGTTTTTATTACATAAGTGCCAGGCTGCACACTTATCTTTGTCTTTGAATATCTTCTCCACAGTTGAACAGTCCCATCCCTATTCCCTATTGCGACTATACTTCCATCAGTAGAGGGAATCGAGTACTCTGTTAAGGATGTAGGGATCTTTACTGTGTTTTGTCTCTCTCCATCTGGAAATGAAAATATCTCAATATTCTC
>CAJWWL010000107.1 GCA_913048125.1 uncultured Opitutia bacterium
TATCCAATGTCCTTAGGAAACCTTTTGGCTAGGATACCATAGTACTTCACTGCAGGTGTTTTGTTGCGTTCGTAGTGGCGATAATGGTGTGCGTGTGTGCCAATAGCTTTTTTTGCTTGTTCGTCGGTAAGTTTTGTTTTTGCAAGCGCCTCGCGAGCATCGATGCCCTTCTTGCCGCGGACATCATGCGCAGCCCAATTACGTACGTTGGCGTCATTAGAAATGTTTTTAGCGTGCTGCGCCAAAAGGTTCGAACGTTGTTTCCGCCATTTTTTGCCATCGCGCTTGTATGCAGCAGATTTTTCCTTGAAGTAACGGGTGTAATGCCCGTTTTCAGGGTACTTCTTCACAGCATCAAATATGAGTTTGGCATCATTTTTGAAGGCCTCCTCTTCCTTTTCATCATGGCTGTCCAGAAGCCAGTTCATAGTGTTAGAGGCATAGTGGTTATCGACTGGGGTGTTGCGGATCAGGTCGCGAGCAGTTGCCCGTGCCTTGTCGTTGTCCTTGACTCGGTCGCGATATAGCTCAAACGCTAGCGCATAGTTCAGCGCATACTTATTACGTTTGGCTTTTCCGAGTGCTTCCTTGAGCTTGCTTTCAACATGTTTGTGCTGACTTTCATCAGCGGCAATCCAGCGTACATAATGCTGAGCGATGGAGTGTGCATTTGGGTCCTCAAGAATGGCACGCTCAGCGACTTGACCTGCTTTGCTGGTGTTCTTCTCTCGGGCGTATGCATGGGCCAGTTGAGCAAGGACTGAACCTCGGTAGATACTTTCAGGATAGTCTTTAAGGTATTTGTTAACGTGGGACTCCATCTCTTGGGGCTTGGACTCCATCTGATTGAGATAGTCTAGAAGAGTGCGGTGTGTGTGCTCGTGTTTTTTTAGTTGGAGTGCTGCCTGATAGCCTTTGATGGTGTTGGCTTTTTGTCCCTCGTTCCAGTAGTGGGCTGCTACCTTGGTATAGATGTTGAATCGTTGCTCCTTAGTAATGGGTGGGTTTTTGCCAAGAACTTGATTACCTACTTTTATCGCAAGCAAACGATCCCCAGAGCGGTCTGCAGAATCAAAAGCTATATTGGCAACTTTGGCCGCTATTGGACCGCTGGTGCGGTTAAGGAGTTCAAGGGCTAACTGTGCCGCCTCTTTGTGAGCTGTGCCATTGTTGAGCGCACGGTAGATATTGACGGCCATTCCTGCGTCGTGGGCGGCGCCTTTCTTGCGTTTGAATGCTGCAGCATAGGTCTTGGCAGCATCTTGGCGTTTACCTGTACGATCAAGAGTACGAGCGAGGTGGCGCTCGACCTCTGCGGTTTCATCCGCATCTGGGTATAAGGTTGCAAATTGGCGAGTAACCGAAATGAGATCCTTGTTTCGGGCCGCGATGAGGAACCCGTCAATTAGCTTGAGCATGACTTCCTTATGTTTGGGGTGCTCTGGCTGTGCGTTGATGAATCGGCGCCCCGTGCTGACTAATCCAAAGGCTCGACCTTCTTTATGATAGATGTCCATCAGTTCCAGCATGGTGATGGCGGCCGCGGGCGAGGTGTCTAAGGTCTGGTTGAGTCTGGCTTCAAGATCAGCAATTTTCTGGTCAAGTGCACTTAGACCCTCCTGTTCTTGGCCCATGGATAGGATGGGAATGAGGAAAGTGGCTAAAAGGATGTGACTGATTTTCATGAGTGGGATTCCTGAGGCTTCTTGTTTTAAAGTATTGAGGTTTCGCTAGGCTTAGAATCCTGCCTTGGCGAGTGCTTCAGTGATGCGTTTAGCCTCTGAAGCAAGCTGGCTCTCGGGGAAGTCACCGATGAGACGGTCAAACTGTCTGCGAGCTTGGCTTTTGCGATCAACTCGGTAAAGGCAGCGACCGTAGTTGAAGAGAATCACATCAAGAAAGTTGGCATCAGGATGTTCCTGAATGACATTTTCGAAGACATCGATTGCCCTCTGGTAGTCCTTCTTTTTGTAGTAGAAGTTTGCCATCTTTGCAACCGCATCCCCAACACGTCCACTCTCAGGGAATTGGTCGAAGAGATTCTGGTAGGCTTGGAAGGCTCGTTCGTACAGAGCGGCAGATTGCCTTTCTGGGGCGGCCTCAGCCATTTTCTCATAGCATTCAGCAATACCAAACTGACCTTCAGCCCGGAGAGGACTTTCGTTCAGTCGCATCAGGTTACTGTAATGAGTTACGGCTTGTGCAAGATTGCCGGAGTCGCGGGCAACTTCGGCTTGTGAGAGGATAGCGTCATCAATGAAACCGCTATTCGGGAACTCGCGCATCAGACGCGAACTCATCGCGCCGGCGGCACCATTGTTGCCTAGGGACTGATAGATTTTCCAAAGCTGAACATATGTATTCTCTAAGGTAGTACCCCCGAGCTTACGGGCATCACGAGCGGTTTCGTCTGCAATAAGAAGAGCTTCCTCGTATTTAAGCTTGGCCTTGTCTGCGAGGCCAAACTCCTTGTAGTGATCGCCGATGTTAGTGAGGGCACTTGCAGTCTTTAACTGGGTTTGTAAGCGTAACTCCTCGTTGTCGATTTCAGTTTTGGTAACACGGACACCTCCAAGATTACCTTCAATGCACTGTGCCTCAGAAGTGAGAAGCACAGGGGCTTCACCCATATTGAGTTCATCGTTGTAGGTGACGCGTATTGTGTCGCTAGGAAGTCCTTGTAGCACGAAGTCTTCAGGGTTTCCCTCATCCGCCTTGACCAGAGAAACTGTGGCCCGAAAAACTCCTGTATGCAGGGTGTTGTCTGCAGGAGAGCTTTCAGATTCGGTTCCAGCTTCACCTTCATCGCCAGACTCACCTTCTGCATCCGCTGTGGCGGTTTCGGAGGGATCTCTGTAAGCCTTTTTTTGGACGGGCACTTCAGTTAGGACAACCGTCACACGGTCTACTTCGCGAAAACGATCAATATGAGGGGATTCACTGTCCAAAAGGAAGTTTGCAGGGTCAGTGCCGGGAGGGATGTCGATTTCACCTTTCGCTACGATTGCTGCGACTTCCTCTTCGATTTCAGAAGCAGACTTGCGGCGGTATACACCCATGAGGGCTTGTAGTTGATCAGCTTTGTCGGTCTTGTCTAGGTCGGCGTCCTTGATTTGCACGTTAACTACCTTGCCCAGAACCGCGCCTTTTAGAGTGTCCTGAAAGGAGCCGTCGGTAATTTCAACTACGGCATTACCCACCACAGTAATTTCTCGAGTGCGGGGTTCGTTGAACTTGAGATCTTCCGTATGCTGATCTGTGTAAGTCACAGTCACTTTATCATTTCCCACAAGCTCGAGTACTCCATTTCCGGGAATGGGCTTACCAAGGTCAGTGAGAATAGAACCCAGAGCTAGACGAACATTGTTACCGACGGGAATGCAGTCGATCTTCTCCTCGTCTCCAAGAGTGGTTTTCACGGTTGCCGGAACAACAGCGTCCTTTTCCAGAATCGCAAGGTCGGCATCATCAATTTTCACAAACAGTCGCTTTCCAGCCTCTACCTTCTCGATACTGGTATCGTCCTTTGTGATCGCAGTACCAACCTTTTGCAGTGCTTCGATGGCGCGACTGTAGTGCTTCTGCTTGAAGTGAGCTAGACCAATATAATAGTAGGCATGATTAACCTGCGAGGAGGTAGTGAATTCTTCGATAACAGTCCTGAAGGTCTTATAGCATTGAGCATAGTGTCGGCCTTCATAAAAACACCGCCCCAACTTAAGGGTGGCCTCTGCACGTTGGGTTGCGTCCTCGTTTTCTTCATCTGAAACTGTTTCAAAATGACCACGTGCTTTGTCGTAAGCTCCCTTGTCTTCAAGAAAGAGATCTCCCAGACGCATGTGAGCAGTGAAACGATGTTTGCTCCGAGGATAGCGTTCTAGGACAGAGGTCCAGATCTCAACTGCCTTATCCTTTTCTCCCGCATCATAGCGGGTGTCTCCAGCTTCGATGAGTTTTCGTGCTGCTCGATCTTCGATTAGAGAACCTCGTAAAAGTGGTTTGCCTTCTTGTTGGGCTTGTATGTCCGAAAGAGATAACAGGGAGATGATTAGGGAGAATAAGAGTAACCGGGGGAGCTGTAGTCTATGCATGGTGTACTGAATGTGAAAGTTTGGGCAGGGTAAGCGCCAAATTGATTCCTCTTAGACGGATTGGGTGTATCCGTTAGGAGGGTAGAAGACCGAATGTACGGCATCTTGTTAGCTGAGTGTTTGTATTTTGATTCATCAGCGCGCGTGCGCTTCTTTATTTATAGGAGGTTATTTGAAATTCACCCCTTACAAATTGTAAAGACCAAACAAAAACCGGCGCCCCCTTTGAGGGCGCCGGTTTAACAAAAGAACTTTTAGGCGGATACTTGCCGCCGCTAGATACACTAGTTTAGGCGAAGAGTTCGAATACTGGATCTGATCCTTCTTGCGTCAGCTTGAAGGGTCGCTCTTGTGGAGTGATTACAGTCTTAGTCCAGTCTGCACCTAGAGCGTGACATATCGTAGCAGGAATGTCTTGAGGCTTTACAGGACGTGAGTCCGGATACATGCCGTCGATATCGGAAGCGCCGACGACAGTGCCTGGTTTTACTCCACCACCTGCGAAGAAGACACTGAAAACGCGTGACCAGTGATCGCGTCCAGCGTTTGTGTTCACACGAGGTGTACGACCAAATTCACTCACCATGACGACCATGGTGCGGTCTAGCATGCCACGAACATTTAGGTCTTCAATCAGAGAAGCAAGGGCTGGGTCCATGATTTCGCCGTGATTGATCATAGCGTCTTCAATACCACCATGGTTGTCGAATCCACCTCGGTTGACCTGTACGAAGCGAACTCCGGACTCAACTAGATTGCGGGCAAGCAGGGAGGCGCGACCGAAGTCAGTGTCGCCGTAGCGCTGAAGATCCGGGTTGTCATTATCAATCTCCATGGACTTGAGTGCAGGACTTTGCATGAGTGCAACTGCATCGTCGATGGAGGACTCTACGTTCTTCATTTCAGGAGCACCAAAGTAGTTGGATTTCCTTTTGTTCATACGCTCAAGAATCTCGATTCGCTTATTTCCTCGGATTTTTGAGATACCAGCGGGGAAGGAGAGGTAGGGGTCTTTTTCGCCCGGACGACCGATGTAGTAAGCTTCGCATTTCTGGCCAAGGTAGCCAGCTTTCTGTGCATTTCCGTTGATGGAGACAAATGCGGGTAGGGCACCGAGTTGATGGCGTTCATGTGCAGCCATTGAGCCTACTCCTGGGTGGATGACGTTGTTATTGGGCGTGTAGCTAGTCTGAATGAGATAGCTTGCCAGACCGTGTGCGGCGATGGGGCTTGTTACGGAGCGGATGAGAGCTGCATGCTTCATCTGCCTCGCTACTTGGGGGAAAATTTCGCTGATTTGGATGCCGTCAGCAGAAGTGGTGATCGGGTTGAAAGGTCCTGCTGTCGGACGACCGGGCTTTGGGTCCCACGTATCGATGTGAGTCATGCCACCACCGAGACGATAAAGGATGACATGATCTGCAGTGGGCGTGCGTAGTGCGCCTTTTTGCGCAAGAAGGTTGCGGATGGGCATCCCCATAAGGGTAGCCAGACTGGCTCCCTGAAGGAGTTGGCGGCGGTTGAGGTCCATATTCATTTTGTGTCCTTTGTTCTTTTGTTGGCTTAAAATCTCAAGATGGTAATTATAAAAAGCGGAATTCGTGGGTGTTGAGGAGAACCCAACGAAGATCAGCCATACCATTTAAGAGGTTATCTGCGGTGTGAATTATCGTGAGCGCTTCGAGGTGTTCTTCTTCGGTAGGTTTGCGGGTTAGGGCAGCGAGGTATGCGTGTTCAATCGCTTTATCGATATTAGGGTTCTTTGCGGTTAGCATGCCATAAAGCGGTTCAAGTGTTCCTACGCGAGAAGCTTCGTGAACATTTTTGCCATTCAGGACCATTAGTGCCTGACGCATAGATGCGGAGGGATCACGGAATTCACCGAGGCGGTCTCGAGATGGTTGACCAAAGACACGAATGAAGCTGGGAGCAGGAGCAGGGCTCTGCATACGGAGTGCAGAGGTCCGATAGTGTGGATTGTCGTCAACTTCACGAGTCTGGTTGCGATAGGTAGTCCGAAAGCGGCGACGGTTGGTCTGCTGCATCATTTCTTGCTCCTGTTGCATCTTGAGTTTGTCGTCGGACATTTGCTTCATCATAGCCAACTCGTCTTTGACCATTTTGTTTTCAGATAGTAGGGAGTCGAAGTTTACCTCGATACCCTGCTCAAGGTCATAGCCACCTATCACTCGAGCCTGCATCATTCCACCACCCATTGATGTGGACATACTGGGTTCAGCTGAGGTTGTCGCTGCAGGCTCAGGATTTGGAGTAGTGGGGGTGGCGGCAGTAGCTTCTGGACCATCCTCTGATTCTTCCTCGGGTTCAGGTTCAATGGGAATGCGTATTTGTACGGTCTCAGTGATCGTACGGATATTCTCACCAGCCCTCCATTTTTGTGTGCCCTTAAGGTTGCCTTTGTCTACCTCCATGAGATTGCCGGCGATCAGTATGCTATCATAAAAGGACTCACTGATCATGCGCCGTACTGGAGCCGCTACAAAGCGATGCTCTGCCTTCTTGCGTACTTTCTCAGATGTGTCACTATAGTGATGCCCACGTCGGTAAGCCTCTGTACCAGTGATGATCCGTAAAACTGCGCGTAAATCGTAGCCACTACCAACAAATTCGTCAGCAAGGTACTCCAGAGTATCAGTATGGGAAATCTCATTGTAAGCGGAGTAATTGTCGATTGGTTCGAAGAATCCGCGTCCCATAAGCTCTTTCCAAAGCCTGTTTACAAATGCACGGGGGAAGTAGCGATTCTCAGGTTGCGTGATGAGGCGTGCTAGCTCATTGCGAAGTGCGCTGGCCTTTGCCAGATCGCGCTTGAGGTCGACCTTCTTCTTGTCCATGAGAAGGCTGCCTTCAAGATCGAAACCGCCAGGACCCGTATTCCGGCTGTTTTTTGCGGATGCGTCAATGTCGTCTATAAAATCACCTAGGTCGACGTATTTCTCTTTTTCTCCCTTGGCATCAGCCTCTACCTTGCGAACTGCGTTGAAGCGGGCTATGTGATTCGGAGTTTTGCTCGGTTCATACTTGGCGAGCTCAAAGGGGAATTTGGGTTCCACAGGAAAACGCTCGGGTGGTTTCTCCCGTTCTGGCGGCCAGAGAACCATTTGCTCATGCCCCTCGGTAGTGAAGACGGGAAGATCGCGATCGCCGACTCTTGGCTCCACAAGTTTGGTTTTTCCAAAATAAGCAGCAAATCCGTAGAACTGTGTTTGCTCCCAATCGTCAAAAGGGTGGTTGTGGCATTGGGCACATGCAATTCGAACGCCCATGAAGATTTGCGAGGTGGCACCTGCCAAGGCCATTGGGTCTACATCGTCTCCGAGGATGTAGCCGACTGCAGGGGAGTCTTTAGTGCGTCCATTCGCACTAATGAGTTCTCTGGCCATGTGGTCGTAGGGAGTCTTTTCCTTTAGGCATTTGTTAACAAACGCCATCAACTGGGGGCCACCAGGACGACCGCTTCGAATGCGTAGCATATCAGAGAAAAATACGGTCCACCTGTCGCTAAAGCGCTTGTCTTCTAGCAGTTTGTCCACCGCAAGCTTACGGCGTTCGGAAAGGGGCCATGCCTGAAACTGCCGAACTTCTGCCATAGTTGGTATGCGGCCGATTAGATCCACCGACACTTTGCGTAAGAAGGCGAGATCCTCAATGAGCGGAGCTGGCTTTAGTTCCTCATCAGCATTTTCTTTGCTCAACAGTTCATCAAGTTTCTCCGACGGAGATACTGCGTGGAGAGAGCCAAATCCAATGGCTAACCCGAGGGCAAGGAGGGGGAGTTTTTTGGTCATATTTCCTTGGTGCGGTCTATCTTGGCTTTGAGTGTTTATGAAAGATGGAAGTTTCAAAATGCATCGGGGTGAAATCTCACGCCCGCGTTACCTTTAATAGATGTTATCCATCAATCTGCCACAGAATACTTCTCGGTCAACCCCTTTTGTGTTTTTTACAAGAGGTCATCAAGCCCCAACAGATAGCATTGCCCTTCATGATTTGTTCATGTTATTTCACAATTTGCTGCACAAAGAAACTTGCCTTGGATGGATACCTCTCTAGCAGAACTTAGCGATGCAGGATCCAGAACCAATCCTTGAAATTGATGACCTCACCGTAATGCGAGGCAAAGCCTTGCTGAATGGCGTTTCTTGGTGCATTCACCCTGGTGAACATTGGGCTGTGCTTGGTGCGAATGGTTCAGGTAAAAGCACTCTACTCAACGTGGTAAATGCCTTCATGGGTCCAGCGCGGGGTAGCATGCGTATTCTTGGTCACAAATATGGACGGGATAGTTGGGATGCCGTCAAAATCCGAATCGGCTTTGTGAGCGGGACCGTGCACAACTTGATCGATGACGGTGAACCTGTGGTTTGGGCTCTTGTTGGTGGCAAACGTGCCATGATCAATTTTTGGGGGGAGGCCGCGGAGGAAGAGGTTGAGGAAGCCCGTCAAATTCTTCGTCAGGTCGAGTGCGGACATCTACTTGACGCTCGATGGTGCCAACTTTCTCAAGGGGAGAAGCAGAAGGTTCTTATCGGACGAGCGCTCATGGCTCGCATTCGTTTGCTGATCCTTGACGAGCCTTGTGCTGGGTTGGATCCCGTTGCGCGGGAAAACTTTCTTGGTTTTTTGGAGCGTAGTGCTGCTCGAGCAGAGGCGCCTACACACATTCTTGTGACCCATCACGTGGAGGAAGTCACTGATTCCTTCACGCATGTTCTTCTGCTTAAGGAGGGCAAGGTTCTCGCTTCTGGGTCCAAGGAAACTGTCTTCACTAGCGAAAACATTAGCGAGACCTTCAACGCACCTCTTGAGCTGAATAAGACCGAGCGTGGTTACCGCCTCGAATTTCTTGGTTCTCCACGAGATTTCGGTATCTAGCCACCAAGGTTATTTTTTGTTCCAGCGCGAAGCGATCACTCCATCAACCAGTAACTGTATTGGGTGGTAGAGTAAGATAGGCAAAACAAGCATGCCCAGTTGCGGATGCCCTGAGCCAAAAAGGGCAGTTGCCATGGGTAGTCCCGTGGCCAGCGTTTTTTCCGTTATGCAAAAGAAAATTGCGGGCCTGTGTTCGGATTGGAAACTCTTCGCAAACAGAGGTACAATCAATCTAACCAACAATGTCAGCGAAATCAGAAATCCCAAAAGACGTATCAACGGCAATTCCTTATCATCCTCAAATACACCCTCCTGAAAAGAGCCATGGAAAGTGGCAAGTAGGATATATAGGATTAACAACTGACAGACGATTTGCCCCTTCGCCTTATATTTTTCTGGTCGGGAACCTACCCATCGAAATCCCTGTCCAACCAAGAATGGAAGGATGACTAAAAGGCATATTTTTTTAACAAAGGCGGTTGTGTCTAGATTCACTCCAGTCTCTGTTCCTACCTTCATTGCGAGTAACGCTAGAGGCACCACTAGAATACCAACCAAGTTTGACAATGTAGCATTGAATAAAGCCGTGGCCGTGTTTCCGCCAGACTGTCCTGAGTAGACCACTGCAGTGGAAATTGTAGTAGGCAGTACAGCCAGGAGAAGCAGTCCGGTCTGCAGCGTATCCGAGAAATCCCACGGCAGTAGACGAAGCAACCCCCAGACCACCAGGGGGAATCCCAAGAAAATTCCGAATTGCACTACCATATGCACCCGCCAACTCATGAAACCCCTACGCAAGTGGTCATTGTTGACCATCATTCCTTGGATCAGGAATATGACTGCAATTGCTGGGTGTGTGAGATCGTGTTTTTCTTGTACGTTAGTTGGAAACCTGTTTGCTTTGATATTTAATCTCTCAGCCCAATCAGATAGCTCACTATCTTTTTTATAAATTTTATCAGACACATCAGAGGTGAGAAGCTCTAGTACTAGTTTTTGCGAGTGGATAACACGATCGTTATTGGTATTGACAACCATCCCATCAGATATTGTTCTCACGCACGATGGTTGAAGAACTCTCTCACCTTCTATTTCAACCATACATGCTCTGCAATTACCATCAGGTCTCATACCTTCTTTGAAACAAAGATGCGGAATTTCTATCCCATTTCTCTTCGATACATCCAGTATTGTCTCATTAGGATTTCCAAAGTAGTTTTTGCCATTAATCTTTATAGCAACAAAACTTCTGTCAGTTATCTCTTTTGGGTTGGTAGCCATTTAATTCTTCACCTTTTTATATTCGACGATGGGAGTTGTTTCTGGTTCATTAGGGAAATACTTTATTACACACTTTAGCGGATTTGACGCTGCTTGACCTAGGCCACAAATAGATGCATCTGACATAACTTGAGAGAGTTCCGAGAGCAATGGAACATTCCATTTTTTCTCTTTCATCATTTCTGTAGCTTTGGATGTGCCCACTCGACATGGCGTGCATTTTCCGCATGACTCATGTAGGAAAAATCCCATGGTTGTTGAAGCTGCCTGGGCAACTTTATCTTTATCAGATAAGATTACAATCGCTGCAGAACCAATAAAACAGCCATATTCATGAAGGGTATCAAAATCAAGAGGTATATTATCCATAGAGGCAGGAAGAATACCGCCTGAAGCTCCACCTGGGAAATACGCATAGAAATTATGACCCTCTTCCATCCCTCCAGCATATTCATCTATTAACTCTCTTACCGTAATTCCTGCAGGTGCAAGATGAACACCAGGTTTTTTAATCCTACCGCTCACTGAGAAAGACCTGAGACCTTTTCGATCATTACGACCATAAGATGTGAACCAATTGGCACCTTTTTCGATGATGTCTCTTACCCAGTAAAGAGTTTCCATATTATGTGCAAGGGTAGGTCTTCCGAATAGACCGACTTGAGCAACGAAAGGAGGTCTCAATCTAGGCATACCTTTTTTTCCTTCAATTGACTCTATCATTGCTGACTCTTCTCCGCATATGTAAGCCCCCGCGCCTCGTCTAAGTTCAATA
>CAJWWL010000108.1 GCA_913048125.1 uncultured Opitutia bacterium
AAGGTCTTGGAAGACTTGAAGAATGCCGGGGTTGTGGTAATCAATCAGCAGCAACCGACCACTAAGAGGTCCGAAGCCAGATTTAGCAGTCCAAAGCATATCTGTGCCGGAGGGGGCAATCTTATGGGGTACCCAGCATAGGGGTTCACGAGTTGGAGGGAATTTGTCGTTTGGATTGGGTTCTTTGAACCCCAAAAAAGCATCTTTTTTAATCAAGTGGACGGGGGTGCTGGGAATGTAGTTACCTTGTTGGTCGGTTGCGTAGATCCTTCCATCCTCAGGATGCACTGTAGCAAAGCCTTGACGGAGTCCGTAGGCTAATTTCTCGACAGTTCTTCCATCGGCACTGACTTTGAGTAGATGGTTGTTATGAAGACCTTGGGATGCACGTTGCTGACCGCCTTTAGTGATTACAAAACCTCCTTCGGGTAGAGCAGTGAGACTGTTTGCAAATTCTCGAGTTTCGGCTGTCTGGCCAAAAGAATTGCAGAAATTTTCGTAGAAGTCGGCTTCCTTGTCATTGTTGAAGTCATGTAGTCGAATGATTCCATTGCGGGTGAGTACATGAATTTTCTTGTCAACTACACAGATCGAGAGGGGTTCGTGCAGACCTGAGGCGAACCGTTTCCATCCTACTTTTTTCCGATCTTTAGTTAACCCGTAGACCAGCCAGACATCGCCATCGAATGTTACTGTCGCAAACAGACCTTTGGAGACCTTCGCTATTGAGGCAGGTCGTACGTTGCGCTTCCACCTATTGGGAATAGGGAGACCGATTTCTTCCACCATGTAGCCTGCTGAGTTCGACTCCTCTGATACCTCGGTTTGCTCAACTTCCAGCCATGTTGCAGGAGCACCGCCCTGTACATTTGGTGACTGAATACCAGTTCTCAACATCTTGTAAAAGCTCGGCAGTTGTTCGGCACGTCCGCGCCATGTGACAACTTGCAGCATGGTGGGTTTTGTTCCCTTTGGAATTTGGGTGATGACGCGTTTGCTTTCATGCAGCTTTAGCTGGATTTTTTGGCGAGGACTGAAGATGCCGACTGCGGTAACAGTTTGTTTGGAATCATCATGATAGAGTAGGGCAGCACCGGTTTTGGGATCTATTTTTGCAGAGTGGGCATTAGGGACCTCGCAGGCGATAAGGTTGAGTTGGCGCGTCACCATTTCCTTAATCTGTAGAGTCCGAGAAAGACCGTGGGTGAATTCTTTGGTAATCAGCCGAATATTTTCCAAAATTGGTACACCCGAGACCGTGTAACTGAGTGAGACTCCAGCAGCTGTTCGATAGATTCCATTCCAGCGAGCAAAATCTGGAGGTAGTGGACCAAGGCCTGTTTCACGTGGGTTGGGCGCCGCAGGTCGGGGGTCTTTAAGCTTAGGCGTTATGCCAGAAGACCAGCCAGGATACATCCCATTCGTGAAGATCGGTGTACCCAAGACCTTAGGAAGAGAACTGGTGCCTTGTGCTACTTTTTGCTTGGCGCGTTCGGGAGGGTAACTGTGGGCGGCCATTCCGCCCATCTCAACAAATCCGTTCTTCCAGAACGCGGCTATGCGTAGAAGATCCGGATCCCAGCATGCGTAGTGGTCCTCTCCCAGCTTAAGCACGATGGCTCTAGGAACAAGATTGTCTTTGGCAAAATCTTTACCGAGATTTCTTAGGTCAAGTGTGCAAGTATGAAAGGGAAAGTCCTCTTCAGAAAAAGGACCAAATACTGGTTGTGCCTGCGCTTTGAATACAGTCGCCGCTAGAATGATCCAAGCAAACAGTCTCATTTTGGAGCAATGGTGGGTTTGCCTTCCAACCAGTCGAGATCAACGAGGAACTTGTCCATTGAATGCACCGTCATGTTGAAGTAGTTCGGATCTTTTGAGCGACCTTCGTTAAAGAATCCGTGGGGTTGACCTTCGTAGATGTGTGTTTTGCAAATTGCGCCAACCTTTTTCATCTTTGCCTCGTAGGCTTGGGCGGTGCGGACTGGGATTAGTTTATCTTCACTGCCGAGGAAGACGATTGTGGGTGGAGCTCCTTCTCTTATGTTGTGGTATGGGGAAATCTCCTGCCATCTCTCCTTTACACGACTGTGTCCGTAACCGGTGGGACCATTGTCATAGACTGGATTAAAAAGTAGCAGCGCATTCGGCTTGGATGAGACCTTTAGGTTTTCGCCTTCTTCTTCCAGCCCTTGCAGATTGCCAGTTGCCGCGGCTACATGCCCTCCTGCAGAACCTCCGCCTGCAGCAAGCTTGTCGGGATCAATACCCAGTTTTTCGGCATTTTTTCGTACCCAGCGGATGGCGGACTTACCGTCTTTTACGCACTCAAAAGGAGTGGTCTTTTGTCTGGATTTAACCCTGTAATCCGCAGCAATGGCTACCATGCCCCTGGAGGCGAGGTATGCGCAATGTGGATAGAATTGAGTTGGCGTACCTCCAGTCCAACCTCCACCAAAGAAGAACACTGCGCATGGCCGTTTGTCGGTAGTCTTGTGGCCATCAGGTTCAAATATGAAGACCTTTAATTCGGTTTCGCTAGCCGTTTTATATACATCCACGCGAGTGGGTTGAGGTTTTCCAGCGAGGTGCCCAATGGACAAAATAAGAACAGAAAAGATGGATAGCTTTTGCATGCTTTTGAATATTTGGAGAAGGGTATTTTTGGAGTCGAGTTTGGAATGTTTGCGTCAAGTATTTCTTTGCCGTACAGCTTCGTAGAGTACGACACCTGCTGCAACGCTCACATTCAGGCATTCCACATGTCCAAACATAGGAATACGCACCAGTGAGTTGCAGGCCTTTCGGGTGAGTCTTCGCAAGCCTTCTCCCTCGGCACCCATGACAATCGCTAGCGGCCCCTTTAGGTCTTCCTCGTGAAGGTCCGTCTCTGTATGTTCTGAACATCCTACTAATTTGATTCCGCATTCGCTAACCTTGGCCATTGTCTCAGCTAGATTGCGAACCTGGATCACAGGCACATGCTCTGCAGCGCCACGAGCGATGCTCACTGCGGTTTCTGTCAACGGGGCAGCACGATCCTTGAGGATTACGATCGCGTGGACCCCGACAGCATCGGCAGTCCGCAAACAGGCTCCGAGATTCTGAGGGTCTTGTACGCGATCAAGAAATAGGATGAAAGGCTCCTCCAGTTGTTCTAACATTCCAAGAAGGAAATCCTCATCATGAGTGACTGGAGCAATGGATGGAGACTTTCGATAGTCACGATCCCTTTTATTCTTGTGGGTTGGTGCCTTGTAGCTTTTGTTTCTGCCTGATTTTTTACGGTTCATCGGATGCATATTGTTTTGCCAAATGCATTTGATCTAGCACCTACCCTTCAACATGGACAAAACCGAAAACGCAATCCACGAATCACATCTGCGGACCACGTTTTGTCACTCATTCATGCAAAAATATTATCAGAAAGGGTAGTGGACCTTCCCGTGCAGTTTTCGCAGATGGGGCAACGTCTTTCTGAGCCTGTGATTACACAGCTCATGACAAGTGCTCTAGCCGACCCAGAGATGCTTTCTTTGGCAGCTGGTTTTACTGATAACTCTTGGCTGCCTAAGGCACTTGTCGGCAAAGCTGCTGCCAGACTTACAAGCGATACATCTGATCCGGAGACGCTTCAATACGGAACGAATCAAGGTCGCCACAGCCTTCGCAAAGCAATCTGTTGCTTGGTGAGCAGTCACGCCGGGGAAGATGCTACGAGGTTTCATCCCGAGCAGGTGTTTCTTACACAAGGCTCCCAGCAGGCACTTTACCTTGCGATGCAAGTCCTTTGTGATCCTGGGGATATAGTGCTTGTGGAGGAGCCAACCTATTTCGTTTTCATGGAGATGCTAGCTGGACTCGGAATCGAAGCTCGTGCCATACCTTACTCGTCTAAAACCGGTATCGATTTCGAGAAATTTGGTGACTTAATAGATGTGCTCCAAAGTGAAGGAGATTGGAATCGTGTGAGTGCAGTCTATCTCGAAAGTTATTTTTCAAATCCTTCTTCCCGAAGTCTGTCAACTGAGGCAAAGGTTGGGTTGGCAGAGTGTCTTCAGGCACGAGGATGCTTACTGCCTATTATTGAGGATGCCGCCTACCGTGACCTATATTACCAAACACCTTGGCCGGCAGAGTCCACTTTATCTATGCCTGCTTTCTCAGGATTCCCTGTCCTGTATCTCGGTACTTTTGATAAACCTTTCGCTAGCGGTCTTAAGTCTGGATTTGGCATCTGTAATCACAAGGAATGGATTAGTAACATGCTTCACGCCAAGGGGCATCAAGACTTTGGTTCCAGCAACTTTGTTCAAGCGCTGTTGGAAGATATAGTGGATACCGAAGATTATGGTATCTATGTTTCGGGTCTTAGGACCCACTATGAATCAAAAGCTGCACTTGTGCAAGAAGTATTGGAGGCTGAGGGCCTTACCCGCAAAGGATGGCGCTGGGAGAATCCTTCGGGTGGGCTCTACTTCTGGCTTGAAGGTCCCGAGGAGCTCGACACTTCGATTGGTTCGGATTTTTGTGAAGCCTGCCTTGCCAATAAAGTGCTCTACGTGCCGGGAGATCTATGTTTTGCAGGAAGGCAGCCTCGGAATTGCGTGCGTCTCAGCTTCGGAGTCCTTTTGGGAGATCGGCTTGAAGAAGCTGTGCGCCGGTTTGCACGCACCGCGAAAGCGTTCTCAGAATAGATCAGCTGGATTTTCTTTTGCGGAGAGGATGCGATTGGCCTTCGCCTCCACAAAACCTCCGTTGGACCATAGGCGTTGCCGGTACAGAGTTGCGTAGGCAAAGTTGGGCGCATCTCCGCCTTGCCCGCCAACCAACTCAGCGCCTCGGCGTACGTTATCTATCATCCATGCAGGCGTGAGCAGATGATAGGGGTTACGTCGGACTTCACCTATGTGAAAAGACAGCGCAGTCAGTAGATCTCCAAGCTCTTCGCCACTACTTTCAACCATGAGGTTAGGGCTGCTCATTGCTCCCCAAAACTCAGTTTCAAAGGCGTGGCATGAATAATTCAATGGCAACTTAGATAGAGCGTCAGTCACTAGGTAGTGGGTGCCGATGTGGGTAGAGTTCCAGTCATCTTTATGGGGTAGGAAAATGGAATTGGGTGAATACTCTGTAAGTATTTTTGAAATCGTTTCCACGCATGAAGCCCAATGGGCAGGGTCAGATTCTCGCGTCTTGAGATTTACTCCCTCCAATCCCGTGCTTGGTTTTGTAGTAACCAGTTCGAACCCGATATGTGAGCAGCAATTCTTCAACTCCTCTAGTCGAGCTTTTTGACGGTCAGGATCACTACCTTGGGTGACGGCTACATTGATGATCCGCATACCAGACTGTCGCATCATTCTGAGGGGTAGACCGCCAATTATTACCTCGTCATCTGGATGTGGGGAAAAAATGAGTACTGTTGGAGCTTCTGGAGCAATTTCAAGGTATGGTTTAGGTTCTGCGTTTCCTAGGGGTATGCTCTGTCCGTTTTTTAGTGTGCGGGCAAACTGTTCAACAAGTTCGTGGTAGTTATTCATATTTCTATTATTCCTATCGTGAGGTGTATTACGACGCCGTCTATGTTTTTCCGCTTGTTGTTCGATGCAAAGCCGTCAAAGAATTTAACCATGTACCTTAGAGTCTCCTTTATTTTTTGTTCGACCTTCATTTTTAGCAGCTTGGTTTTTTCCAAGCCATTGAACCTCTTGGTGATACAAACCGACGAGCACCACTTCAAGACCCTGGGATGCTATGGTAACCGTATCGTACAGACCCCTAATATTGACTGGATTGCTCGAAGTGGTGCAATCGCCACAAGTTTCTACGCCACTTCACCCGTATGCTCACCGTCACGCGCTGCCTTAGTTTCAGGCCGTTACCCGCAAAATACTCCTGTGGTGACTAACAATGTGCCACTCGATGACAGTATAATAACATTTGCGGAAATTCTCAGGCGAAAAGGGTACTCGACGGGTTACGCAGGGAAGTGGCATCTGGATGGTTCAGAAAAGCCTCAATGGGGACCTAAGCGCAAGTTCGGTTTTGAGGATAATCGCTTTATGTTCAACCGTGGCCATTGGAAGAAGTTCGAAGATACAGCTTCAGGTCCACGCGTAGGTTCTTCTAAAAAAGGAAAGCCTAGTTATGACGTGGGCGATGCCGACGAGTACACATTTGCTACTGACTGGCTATCGGATAAGGCAATCGACTTCCTTAATACCCATAAGGGAAAGCCTCTCTGCTATATGCTGAGCCTTCCTGATCCGCACGGGCCCAACACCGTTCGTGCGCCCTACGATACATGGTACGATGCCGTTGATGTCCCGATTCCACCCTCTGTTAATAAGACAGCCGCACAGACTCCTCGCTGGGCGGTGCGTGCTCCTAAGATTACAGCCGATACTATCCGTACGCTCATGCCAAAGTACTACGGCATGGTCCGATGTATTGATGATAATGTGGGGCGTATCCTAGGAGCCCTCCGCCGTAACGGCCAGATTGACAATACTCTCATTGTTTTGACAAGTGACCATGGTGATCTTTGTGGTGAACATGGTCGACTGAACAAGGGTGTACCTTACGAAGGATCGGCAAGGATTCCTTTTTTGCTGCGCTGTCCACAAAAGGTGCAAGCAGGTACAATCGTTAAAGAATCCCTTAGTTGCGTGGACTTTCTGCCTACTATTTTGAGTCTAATGGACGTTAAAACAGCAGGTAAAGAGCAAGGCCGGGATGCTTCACCCCTCTTCACGGGTCAAAAACAAGAGTGGGAAGATCTAGCATTCATTAGGTCCACACCCGGTAACATTTGGCTCTGTGCTGTTTCCGATCGGTACAAATTGGTTGTCTCCTCTGAAGATGACCCTTGGCTCTTTGACTTAGACAAAGACCCTGACGAACTGGTCAATCGCGTCGGTGATCCCGCTCTGAATGAAACTCTCCGTACTTTCGCTGAGGGTATTCAGCGTTACTGCGAAAAGTACGATGACCCTCACGGTCAGAATCCGAAAATTCAGGAGAGTCTCACAGAGATACTAGAAAATTAAGTCTCGAAAGTCCCAAAAGCATCCCGTGCGAACTATTTTCGCACGTAATCTGCCACTATTCTTACACTCAAACCAATCACAACATGAATAACCTGAGCCGCCGTAAAATTCTCAAGACTTCAGCTGCAACGTTAAGTTTCTCGGTTCTACCTTCCTATCTGGTCACTGGCAAGCCATCACCTGATGGAAAGCTTCCGCCCAGCAAGCGAATCAACTTAGGTGTTATTGGATGTGGAGGCCGGGCCAACGGTGTAGTTCCCGGAGTTTGCCGCGACGGCAAAGCTCAGGTCACCGCATGGTGCGACGTGGATTTCAAGCGCTCCGGTATCGAGAAGAATCTCAACCGAGCGCCTGATGCGAAGAAGTTTGCAGATTTCCGCGTCATGCTGGAGAAAATGGACAAGGATATAGACGCTGTCACCGTGGTCACTCCCGACCACACCCATTTCCCCGCGGCCATGATGGCTATGGCTTTGGGCAAGCACGTCTACGTTGAGAAACCTCTGACTCACTCCTACCTCGAGGCAGATCTGTTGATGAAGGCCGAAAAGAAGTACGGCGTGGTCACCCAGATGGGCAACCAAGGTCACACCTCCGCTGGTTCCGAACAGTTCCAGAGTATGGTCAAGGCGGGCATCATCAAGAATATCACAAAGATTGACGCTTGGAAATCACCTGGCCTTTTCTTCATGAACAAGGATCGACGTATCAAAAAATTTCCTACCGGTGAGGCTAAGCCCGAGTCTCTCAACTGGGATCTTTGGTGCGGACCTGCTGCAGTAAAACCGTACAGTCGTCTTTTGCATCCATTCGACTGGCGAGCTTTTTTCCTTTATGGTAATGGCATGTTGGGTGACTGGGGTGCCCATATCATAGACTTCGCCCATGATTTTCTTAAGCTCGGCCAACCCACGAAAATCACACCCTTACGCATGGACGATCGCAATGATGTTATTTTTCCTCTAAACTCGCATCTCAAGATGCACTTTCCATCCCGAGGTGATGATCTGCCTGCCGTAGATTTGACGTGGCGAGACGGAGCGAACCACCACCCCAAAGTGGCTGAGGATTTCATGGATAAGGACGAAAACGGTAAGCTTACAACTCCTCGTCTCGGTGGAGCTGGCACGATTTTGTATCCAGAAGATGAAGACTATGCCATTACTCGGGGGTCCCACTCAAGTACCTCTAACATAATTAACAGCGAAAAGAGGCACGAGCTGCGACAGCACCTAAGAGCTACTAATCCTAAGTACAATCACCAAGCTAGCTTTACTGCTGCCTGTATGGGGGAAGACAAGACAAGATCCAACTTCCAGATTGCGGGTGACCTCACCAAGACATTGATGCTCGGAATAATTTGTCAAACTTTAGACGAAGATTTGACCTTCGACAATAAGAAGGAGAAGTTTATCGGGAACGACGAGGCCAACTCCCTGCTTTCAGGTCCTAAAGCCCGCAAAGGTTGGGAGCAGTTTTACACACTGGCTTAAACTGATGCCCTAAAGCCTCCCGGGTTCTCTTCTGGAGTTTTTGAGATCTGCGTCGAAAGTCTTGCCGAGCTTAGAAAGACGCTCGGTTATCTTTGGAAACTTTTCCTTTACGTCTTTGGACTCACCGACATCTGCGTGAAGGTCAAATAGGGAAAGTCCAATTTTGCCTTGCGAGTATTTTGTTGGAATACCTCCAGTGCCCCCAGGTTTTCCAGCCATGGTCCTATAGCCATGTGGGTAGTGGAGCTTCCATTTGCCGGATCGAACAGCTTGTAGTTGGTTTCCGTAGTAAAAATAATATGCCTCATGGGGTGACTTGGCCTTATCGCTCGTGAAGAGCGGCCAGATATTTTTACCATCAATTTGGTGATCTGGAAGTTTGGCATCTATCAAGTGTGCCACAGTTGGTAAGATATCAATTGTCATAGCCGGTTCATTACAGACTGAGCCTGCCTCGATTGTTCCGGGCATCCAGGCAAGGGTAGATTCCCGACAACCACCATCAAACATGGTGCCCTTGCCCTCTCGAAGTGGAGAAGCTGAGCCTGCATGATCTCCATAACTTAGCCAGGGGCCATTATCAGAAGTGAAAAGAACAAGTGTGTTTTTTTCCAGATTTAGGCGCCGAAGAGTTTCTAGGATTTGCCCAACAGACCAGTCCACCTCCATCATCACATCACCAAATAGTCCAGCACCGCTCTTCCCCTTGAACTTATTCGAAACATATAGAGGTACGTGAACCATACTGTGAGGTAGGTAGACAAAGAATGGCTTCTCCCTGTTCTCCTCTATAAACTCAACAGCCCTTTCAGTGAACTGCGTGGTCAATAGCTCTTGGTCTTTACCTGAAACTTGTGGATTCACGATCTTATTGCCGTCAATGAGCGGTAAATGGGGCCAACGCTTGAGTCGCTCCTCCATTGGTAAATGGAGCACGCCGGGATGGTAGGGCCACATGTCATTCGAATAGGGGAGTCCAAAATAATCATCGAATCCGTGTTGTAAGGGGAGGAACTTTTCGTGGTGCCCGAGATGCCACTTTCCGTAACAGGCAGTTGCATAGCCCTTTTGTTTGTAGAGGTCGGCGATAGTTACTTCGTTCGGATTGATTCCATGACGTGATTGTGGACCAAGTGCTCCTAGGATACCGATTCTCACATTGTAACAACCAGTCAGTAAACCTGCACGAGAGGCCGAGCAAACAGCCTGAGTTACGTAAAAGTCTGTAAATTTACGGCCTTCCTTTGCCATGCGGTCCAAATTTGGTGTAGGATAAGCGGTCGCTCCAAAAGGACCTATATCAGCATAACCCATGTCATCCATGAAAATGACAACCAGATTTGGTGGCGCTTTTTGAGCTTTCAGTAAGCTTATCGCAGAGAGGAAAAAAAACAGGTGGAAAAACGTTGAGTTGAGACGCATTTTCTTAAGGCCCTTTCTTTTATTATATGGGAGACTTTTCAAAATCGTCAGAAGACGTTGCTTGAAAGCAAGATAATTTGAGTGTTTGGTTAAGTTTTGATCCTTTTCGAAAATGACTTGCCGAGTAACACAGAATTAATACCTTTTCTAAGAATTCCTTAAGTTCTTGAATTCTCCATCTGCTAAATCCTAGTCCAATTTCTCCCTCCCTAAATTTTTTTGTATTTTTTTCGTAACAAAAAGGTGATCTGGGCTAATACCTCCCGAACCTGAATTGTGTGCGCACCCACAAGTTTCTCCCTTTTTCATCGTGTTTGAGCTAATGCTCAACGCATAGGTATACCAACTTGCAATCCAACTTCCAAAATTCTTTCTACACGCGGGCCTCTGTCTGCGGGGGGCCTTTTTGTACAGGTTCACACCTCCTGCCAACCCAGTGCTGGAGCGGAAGTAAGCAAGAGTTTGCTGCCAACATCCCTAATTGAGTTCATCCACACCACAACACCACATCGTATAATGCAAACGAACGACAACCGATCGAACAACCTGAAGCACAAAACCCTTGGAGGGGTGGCTCGCAGGATCCTGTCCGGACTCGGAACAGCCTGTAGGCACAACGTCGATTTTGCACCAAAACGCATTATGAAATCCACAGGTGAAGTGTGTCTACATGTCTCGATGCTGCTGCTCAGCTTCGGACTGTTTTCCGGTTCCCAAGCCTTCGCGCAGACCAAGGCGGCCAATCTGGCTCGGATGAGGGCCGAACGACTGAACGGCGGATTACGCCTGTATCGAGCTGATCAGTGCATGCATGCTCTTCGGGGTGAAGCCTGCCTGATTTCCGTGACGGATGAGGGATTCCTCTTTCGTTTCAGGGGAGGCGAGCCCGGCTGGCAACAGCAGATCCCACCGCAACCAAGCCTGATGACCGAGGTTCTGGTTTCAGCAGACGGTGATCGGATTCTCGATGTCTCTTACAACGGGCCGTTGCTAAGACAAAACGACAACTCTCCTCCGGTCACACCACCGGATCATCCATGAGTTTCATCAGC
>CAJWWL010000109.1 GCA_913048125.1 uncultured Opitutia bacterium
ATAATACACTCGAAATGGAATCATCCTTCCGAGGTTCTATTTGCAGTTGCAACTGTGCTTACCTTAATTTCAGGAGTCTCATATTTTTGGAAGAACCGAGTTGTCTTTCAAGACTCGCCAATCAAATAGTCCAGTGCTAGAACATAACCTCTTAATCCTAAACCTGCTAGAGTACCCTTACAGACACCGGCGGTTATACTTGTCTGGCGAAAATCTTCCCTTTGGTGAATGTTTGATATGTGAACCTCAATAGTTGTAAGTTCAGAACCAGCAATCGCATCTCTAAGAGCGATGCTGGTATGGGTAAGACCGCCTGGATTTATAATAAGTCCATCACAGCCATTGTCAGCAAATTCAGTGATCTTGTCGATCAGCTCTCCTTCATGATTCGATTGATGAAACTTTAGCTCGCAGTTATGTACTTCAGCTCTTTTGCCTAAAATATCCTGAAGATCCTCTAGGGTTTCCGAGCCATAGATTTCTGGTTCACGCTTGCCAAGACGATTAAGATTGGGTCCGTTAATAACTGCTATACATTTCATGAAGGTTGAAAATAGTTTTAAAGGGGACAGTCAGTAGCGATAAATTCCCAAGGTATTTCAAATTTTTGGGAAATTTCTTTAGCTAGAGCGCACACCCCGTACACTTCAGTTGCATAATGCCCGCAGAGGTAAAGGTTCAGACCTTCTTCCTGGGCCTGATTATAGTGGTTTTGTCGAAGTTCTCCGGTAATTAAAGTGTCAACACCAATCCTCTTAAGTTCTGAGACTGCACTCGAGCCGCTTCCAGTCAAAATAGCTATTTTGTTTGGTTTTTCAGACCCAAATTCAATAGATTGTACCTTGTCATCGAATGTTTTTTGAAGCTTTTCGATGAGATCTAATCGTGAAATACCTTCTGTAATTAGACCTATGTCAGTACCTTCATAATCCAAGAATGTTCCTGTAGGTTGAAGCCCAATTTCTTTTGCAAGTAAAGCGTTGTTGCCGATTTCCGAATGGCAATCTAGGGGAAGATGGCTGCTGTATACAGCTAAACCACCGTTCAGAAGAGTATTTACTTTTTGAAATTTTACACCCGTGATCGGCTGTAGTGGTGACCAATACATACCGTGGTGAACGATCAAGAGGTCTACGTTTCTATCTACGGCTTTCTGGAATGGAATAAGCCCCGCATCAACTGATGCGCCAACTTTTTGAATTACACCTTTGTTCTCAAATTGTAGACCGTTGCACGCTCCTTTGAAATCCTTGATCTCGTGCCTGCGCGTCCTTTTATCACAAAAAGCAGCGATTTTCTGAAGCGAGGCCATTGATGTACTAGTCTCTTAGCGACTTTTCGTCTTAGGCTTATCTTCCTCGAAAAATCCATGAAGCTGACGAATTCGGGTAGGGTGTCTCATCTTTCTTAGAGCCTTAGCTTCAATTTGTCTAATACGTTCACGAGTGACTTGAAATTTTTGACCTACCTCTTCAAGTGTTCGACTGTATCCGTCCTGTAATCCGAATCTAAGAGAAAGAACACTTCGTTCTCTTTCAGTAAGACTGTCTAGCACATCAGTGATCTTCTCTCGGAGGAGTGCATAAGCCGTCATGTCATAGGGATTTTCTGCACCTTTATCTTCAATGAAATCGCCAAAGTTTGTATCATCACTATCACCTACAGGACTCTGCAGACTTATTGGTTGTTGTGCCATCTTCATGATTTGTTGCACACGATCTATAGGCATCTGCATTTCGTCAGCCACTTCTTCAGCTGTCGGTTCATGACCAAGTTCTTGAACTAACTGTTTTTGTACCTGAATAACTTTGTTCAAAGTTTCAATCATGTGTACCGGGATGCGAATGGTACGCGCTTGATCAGCTATAGAACGGGTTATTGCCTGACGAATCCACCAAGTTGCATAGGTTGAGAATTTGTATCCTCTGCGATATTCAAACTTCTCTACCGCTTTCATGAGCCCCATGTTTCCTTCTTGAATGAGATCCAAGAAAGACAATCCGCGGTTGGTGTACTTCTTCGCAATGCTGATAACAAGACGAAGATTGGCCTCAATCATATCAGTCTTTGCTTTGTGCGCTTCTCTCATGTAACGACGGATCTCTCGGACTTGAGCCAGAAAATCCTCAGGGTCCATCATCAGTTCATCCCGAGCTGCCTTGAGTTCATGATGAGATTTCATCAGCTCAGATCTTGATGGTTTTACTCCTGTCCGTTTTGTGCGTTGGCCAGTTGTGATTTCCAAACAGGATTCACATTTGCGCAACAATGGAGCAAGTGTTTCCAATCTGTCCTCAAATATCTTTACCTTAAAGCATAGTTTTCGGAAAATTGGCTTTAGGCTTTCTTGGTACTTGTTGAAACGGTTAACAGCACGTTTATGTCGGGTCTCATCGTCTTTTGCCTCCAAACAGTCAGACCATGCTTTAAGCACCTTTTTAATAATCTTCCCAATATCTTCTGTATGGCGCTGAAGATGTTTGAAATAATTCTCCCTGCTATCAATTTTCTTATCAAGAACGAGTCTATCAAATCGTTCTTCACGGTTAAGTAGTCGTACGGATAGGTCATAATGGAATTCGTTCACAGCAGCAAGAGAGTGAATAATTGCCATTGCCCTTTGTTCTGCAGTCTCAATTCGTTTTGAGATTGCAACTTCTTCTTCTCTGGTAAGGAGAGGAACTTGCCCCATCTGCTTGAGATACATCCGAACCGGGTCATCGACGATGTCTGACTGGGAGGCTTGCAGGGCTTTCTCCTCTGTCTTCTCAATTTTGGCCTGATGAGTCTCAACATCGTCCTCGTCAATAATCTGTGTTTCGAGATTCTCGAGTATGGAAATTACGTTTTCAATATCCTCTGGTCTATCAAGGTTCTTTGGTAGAGCCTTGCTTATGTCATTATTGGTGAGGTAACCTTGGGTCTTAGACAGACTGATTAGTTGCCGAATCTTCTCGTTCAATTGGTCTTGCCGCTCTTCAGCGGTCATAGTATCGACTTTCCTTGGTCTGCCACGCTTCCGTTTAACAGGTTGTGACTCTGGTGTCGTTTCTGGGGTAGAAGCCTTACCTTTAGACGATATCGCCGTCTCTTTTTTTGAAACCTTTTTCTGGGTTGTTTCCTCCTTAGTTGCTCTCTTCTTTGAAGTTGCTTTGGTAGGCGATGAAGGCTTTTTGGATGTTAACGGTTTAGTTTTAGCTGTTTTGGCCTGCGTCCGTTTAGAAGCTGACTTTTTTGTCGTCGACTTGGCAACTGAAGTGTCCTGTTTACCTGTGGCCGTTTTAGGCTTCTGGGTAGAACCTTTTTTTGGGCTGGCTTTTCTTTTTGTAGCTGTGTTTATTTTCTTAGCGGGCATGAAGCTATTTATTGGGCTTTTGGGATTCCTGACGTGCAGGTTTCTGTAATTGTCTTAAAAGTTCTCGGATTTTGTTTCGTTCTTCCTGTAGGGATTGCAATGAATCCATCTCATCAAGAGACATTCCATTCATCTTGGTTATGATGTTTTGCTCTTTTCGTTTGAGGTGGTTTTTCTGGATGGTTTTCAAGCATGCGTTGAACTTAATGTTGGGTTCTGCGTGTGCATCTAACGCAATTATCCTGTAAATGATATTTTGTTCTTCAGTGTTATCAGAGAGAAATTGGGGGTCTTCACCCGGCACCCATTGGCCTTCTCGGATTTCCACAAGGATTTTTCGCACCAATGAGGCATGTTGAGTAGCAGGGTCGATCCATGATGGATCAAGTTTTTCTGCGATGAGTTCGGCAAGTTCCGGATGTAGGAGGATCAGGGAGAGAACGTCAAAATTTACATTTGTCAATATCTCGGTGTCATTCTCTTCGGGCAAAACATTTGGATTGTTTGGATATCTTTTTCGTTTCTTAAAATGTCCATAGTCTCGTCGAAGTGCTGATTCATCTACTTTGAGAAAGCGGCTTACCTGTGATAAATAACCGTCTTGAGTGGTTACAGATTCAGCCTCCTGTATCATGGAGTACATGTCTTGTAGGGCAATTGTTCTTTGCTGAGGGGTATCAAAGCCAGTTTTTGGGGTTATGAACTTAGCAGCAAACTCCATTGCGGGGAGCCTCCCATTCATCAGCAAATCAAACCCTTTTCGCCCTTGGGATTTTAGAAAATTGTCTGGGTCGTCTTCATTTGGAAGTGGAAGGAAATAGAGGTCTAATCCTGTTTTTATACAAATGGGAATGTTGCGATAGCCAGCTTTCTGACCTGCAGAATCTCCGTCGAGGAAACAGTGAATCGCTTTGGGCGAGTATCGTTTTAAAAGATACAGTTGGTCTTCTGTTAATGCCGTGCCCTGTGGAGCAACTGCATGGTTGAGTCCTTGTTCCCAGCATCGCATTGCATCGAGTTGTCCTTCTACCAGTAAAAAACTTTGATCATGATCCTTAATATGCTGCCTTGCGTGGTGAAGTCCAAAAAGAATCTTTCCTTTCTGAAAGATGGGTGTTTCTGGTGAGTTGACGTATTTTGCTTCGTGCGCCTTGTCGCTCTTGGGGGTCTTTTCTGTCTGGCGAGCAGTGAAAGCGATTACTCTTCCTTGGATGTCTCGAATAGGAATCATCAAGCGCCCTTGAAACCGGGACACCCAACCACCATTACGCTCAAAATAAAATAAACCTGAGGCTTTAAGTGCATCATTTGAGAACCCGACATCTAGCAGGTGACCACCTAGTGCAGTCTCTGGTCTTGATGGCGAGTAGCCAATTTTGAATTCTTCAGCTAGTTCAATCGTGAACTGCCTTTCATTCGTCCAGTAATTTCGAATCCAGGCTCCATTTTCGTCCTGCGAATGAAAATGCTTAGCAAACCAGGCGGTTGCGTATTCATGTAAATTTAAAAGTTCCCGCTTGAGACTGATTGCTTTGCCTGCTTTTACAGAGTCAGCCTCATATTCAAGTTCTATATTATACTGCTGGGCTAGGAACTCAATTGTCTCCGGGTAGTTTAGATTCTGCATTTCCTGAACAAACCGGACAACTCCTCCACCTCTTCCACTACTGAAACAATAGTAAGCATTTTTGTCGGGGGTGACATAGAAGGATGGTGTCTTTTCAGGGTTGAAAGGACTGAGTCCTCGCCACTTTGAACCGGCTCTCTTGAGCTGCACATATGGGCTAACTACATCAACTATGTCCGCTCGGGAGAGTACGTTCTGGATGGAGCTTTCCTTGATTTTCGGCATGAATGATGAACAAATTCTTATGGTCGCTACAAATAGAAACCCTTTAGTCTAAACGTTATAAATCAACCCTGATTAGATCAGGATGTTTTGGTTATCAATAGCCAATGAGTACCAACGCTTTTTCGACTTCTTTCTTGCGAGGGTGGTTAGGGTAGGCATCGAGGAATTCGTTGTATAGTATGCGTGCCGCGCGCAAATCGTCATCCAAAGCGGCATATTGTTCGGCAAGTCCAAGCAATATATATGGCTCGTTAGGAAAGATCTTTCGTGCTTTTTTCAACTCGTTAAAGTAGGTCTGGGGGTCAGCAGTTTCGTGGAGGACACGCAAGTAATAAACCAAATATTTGGGGTTTTGGGGACCCCTTCGCGAGGCCTCTAAGGCCATCATTTCAGCTTTTTTAAACTCCTTCCCAAGGCGAAATGCTTTAGACAGATTGAGCCAGACTTCAGGATTTTCTGAGTCTTGTTTGGCAACCTGCCAATAAGCCTTGGTTGCTGATTCGTAATTTCCTTCAAGCATTGCCGTATGACCTGCCTCAATAAGATCACTTGTTTCATGCTTTGGAGAATCAGTGACTTCAGTTTGGTCATTCTCTTCTTCAGGTGTTTCTGGCAATTCTTCAGTGTTTTGGGAGTCATTAATTATTTCTGAGTTAACCTCTGAATCTTCTTCGATTGGTTCTTCTATATCTTTATCAAGATCTCCATTGTCTTCTTCCTCTGTGGAGTGTGGTGACTCTTTTTGTTGATAGATTGAAAATGTTTGGGTTCCGGGCACTCCTTGTCCGCCGAATTTACCAACTAGACCTGCAGCAGCAGTTTCAGTTACTTGTTCAGCATCTGGCCGATTGGGTTGTAAGTCGAAAAGAGTTACAAGCTGTACCTCCGAGATTGCCTCATCATCAGAGACTGGAAGTAATTCAGTAGCGATAACTTCTCCCTCGTTTCCTGCGATGCCCTCGGTGACCCACCCCTGATTTGAACTATCCAAGTCGATGAGTAGTAGGTTTAAGTAGTCTAGACGTTGTTTTTTGATTGTTTCAGAGGTTAGGTTTTTCTCTTTGAAGAGAATTTGTTGAGCAAGCTCTAGATGCAATTCTTCATTAGATTGAATAAGTATCTGCCCCAAGGCTAACCATTGCCTCTCATCCTCTTCATTTTCCTTTAGGTGCAGGCAAATGTTTCTTATCTGTGCATTTGGGTCACCTGCTATCTCAAAATGCTTCGCGGCTAGAAGCCTAAGCGCAGGATTGCCCTTCCGAGAGGCATCTTCAAAATAAAGAGCAGCAAGTCGGTGGTTTTTTTCTGGTAGAGCTAAATTAGCGTAGGCCAATAGTTCTAGCACTCTAGGGTCTTCTGGGTGCTCTCGATTCAGACGTTCTAATTTCTGGATACTCAGTGCTGTTCCTTGCATGAGCGACTCATTAAGCTCTGCAATCTTTTCTTCCAGATCGCTTTTCCTAGCACATCCAAAAATGACAAAGAATGTTGCAGTCCAGACGAGCTTCTGCAATCCAGAGCCAACCAAATCATTTAATGTCCTCACCTCGCAACAATACACTTTCGCTCGTGCGCGCGCTGTCAAGTTGTATAATCTTGCTCCTGTTTCATTTAGATGCGGTATCCGAAGAATCCTCAGGGACCCAATCTTTAATTACCAATGGCAATGCCTCTTCAACGCTCTGGGAATGGCGTCTGGAGGATTTTACCGAGTCGGAGTATCGCTCGGGAATTAAGCCTTTGCTCCTGGCTTTTGAAGAAGCAGGTGGACGTAAGGTTGAGCCGGGCAAACATCGCCGTGTCGGTTTGAAGGTCTTCACCAACTCTGGTCCAGGTCTCGCAACCTCCAAAGAACTGGTTCGGGCTTTGGTTGCAGAGTTGGAATTTAGAGGGTTTAACCGGAAAGAAATCTTTATCATTGATCAGTCTGAACGTGAACTTCGCCGAGCAGGATATTTACCTCCTTTGAGTCTTCGTCAGAAGGATTTCTACGGAGTCCCCGTTCTCGCCTTGGATTCTGGAGCCTTCTACCACCCTGATTGGTTCTACGAGAGTCCCTTACCGTCCTTTCCCGTGGGGGAGAAGGTTAATGACGATCGGAGAAGTTTGCTTCCTTACCCACTCATTGAAGATATTGATTTTTGGATTAATCTTCCAGTTGCGGTTGATACTCCCGGAGTCGGTGTCAGTTGTAGTTTGGCCAACGCCAGTATATGGAACGTTCATAACCATCTTCGTTTTGTTGCAGAGCAAAACTCCACTCCTGTCGCAGTCACCGAGATTTGTGCGATTCCCGAACTGCGCGCTACTTGGGCGTTCACTCTCCTGTCATTTGAGAAATTTCAGTTTATAGGGGGGCCCAAATTTCATTCTCTGTATACAGAATCCTACAAGAAATTATGCCTTAGTGCCAACCCTGTACAGACTGACTACTACGTGCTCCGTGAGATGAATAGAAACAGACGTGCAAGTAGGTTTGAGGAAATTCCACTTACGTCACCTCTTTTCAAGTATGGTCAGGCACTTGGTTTAGGCGACTACTCTGGTAACTCTGTAAAAACCGTACGTCTGCGCTGATTTGTTCTTGAGTGTTAGCCTTAGAGTTGGCATTTCAATATCAATGGAACCAGAATCCATCACCAGTTACTTACCCATCCTGATTCAAATTTTATTGGCTCTGGTTATGGGCTTTGGCATATTGTTCGTTAGCCATCTTTTCGGACAACGTAGCCGTGGTAACCAGTTTAAGGATGCACCCTATGAGTGTGGTCTTAACCCGGCAGGAAAGTCTCAATCAAGGTTTGCCGTAAAGTTTTATGTCACGGCAATGCTCTTTATCCTCTTCGATATTGAAGTCGTTTTTATGATCCCCTGGGTTTTGGTTTTTCGCGACTTTATTGCCAGCAGTTTACCTATTTTGATGCCGATGGCTGTATTCCTTGGTATTCTCGTGATTGGTCTAATCTACGAATTAAAAAAAGGAGCTATCGAGTGGGAGGGGTAACCCTACAGTCGAGCTGCGATGCGATAGGGGAGAACTCCAGTGCGGCTTGATCGGATTGTTGCTAAGAATAGAATTATCGATCTGAGGTCAAAGGACTTCGGCAACGCCATCGAGGAATTGCTTCGCTGTTGCCCACTCGAAGATGATGCTGATCGCAAGATTCGTGGTCTTAAAAATGTGCTTCGCAAAAGAGAAGATGCTATTTCCTCATACCTCGGCAACGGTATTGCTCTACCCCACGCACGAACAAAGCTTAAAAAAAATTACATTCTTGCAGTAGGTCGTTGTCCAGGTGGACTCATTCATAATGGTCAGCATAACCAAGAACTACGTCTTGTTTTTCTGCTACTTGTTTCTGAATCAGCCCCAGAATATCTAAATACACTAGCTACACTTGCCAGAATATTTCAGAACAAGCCAGTTATCGACAAGCTCGTCAGTGAGAAGACACTACCTAGCTTCCGTGACAGTGTTAAGAAGGTTTTAGCAGGAGAACCTGTTAAGTCCCGTTATCGAACAACACGTTTCAACAGCGTAATACTCGGCGAGGCCAAGAAAATTGCGAGTGGTACGGATTGCTCCTCTATACTCATTTTTGGTGACACCTTTTCGAGCCCAGTTCAGCCAGTTTTTTCATTTAAGAACTACAATACCGTCATGGTGCTTCAGTCTGACTCCGAAGTTATTTACAAAAAGGATGAGGTTGATTCAATTATAACCCTTCGTTCCCGGTCTGAATCACGTTTCTCCCAGTTGAGAAGTGCTATTCTAATAGGTTTGATTCGCGGGCTCTTCAACATTTCTGAGCGAGTCCTATGCATTGGAGGTATTCCTAGCAGCAATCAGTTCGATACCTTGGTCGTTGTTGATGTTGGGAACGAATTTACTCAACTCATCAATACTGAAGTTGAAATAATGCCTACTGACGTAAGCCCAGAAGTCCTAGAGAGGGTTTTGGGGATTGCCGTGGACCTCTCTGTTGAAGGTCGTGAAGGACGTCCAGTTGGTGCGCTTTTCGTTCTGGGAGACACGGACGTGGTTAAGAATTTTGTAAATCCCCTTATCCTTAATCCCTTTCATGGTTACAAAGATGAGGATCGAAATATACTCAATCCCTTCATGGATGAGACAGTAAAGGAATTGGCATCAATTGATGGAGCATTCATTATTCAAGGGAGTGGTGTCTTAGACTCAGCTGGTACTCTGGTTAACGTTCCGCACTACAAACATGATTTACCAGGAGGTTTTGGTTCTCGTCATGCAGCCGCGGCAGCTATTTCTACAGTTTCTGATTGTCTTGCCATCACGGTTTCCTCCACTGCTGGACAGGTGGCTCTTTTCCGTGGTGGTGAAATGATTCCTCTCAATAAGAATTAACCTAAAGGAAAAGACCCCTTTTCTCAAACATTGTACTTGCCGTAACTCAGCATATGCATTTTATGTAGCTCCTCAATTTTTTTTGCAATGCCCAGAGACCATATCATTTTGGAATGTACTGAAGCCCGATCTGAGGGAAAGCCTGTTTCTCGCTACATGTCATGCCGGAACAAGAAGACTCAGCCTGACCGTGTTGAGAAGAAAAAGTACAACCCCAACCTAAGGCGTCATACCTTGCATCGTGAGATAAAGTAGTCTTTTCAGCTACATTATCTACTACTCCGAACTGGCAAGCTCTACTTCGCGCTTGCTCTTCCATTCATCCCTATGATTGCGGATCCAGTCTAATAAGGCACGTTCGAAACCTATATCGTAACCAGCTTTTTCAGACTCGATCCATTTGTGCTTCATTATCTCGTCGCGTTCGGCAAGAAACTCCTTGTATAAGCTAGATTTACTAGCGATTGCTATTTCATCGCTGGCGTGTCTATCGTTATTCATAAGATGGTTCAGCGGTAGAAGCAAAGTGACAATTACACTTATGATTCACATACTCTTAGCATGTGTCTTGCTATTTCTGTGAATGCCTGAGCAGATTTGCTTTCAGGCTGACCTAAGACTATGGGAATACCAAGGTCACAACCTTGGCGGACTGCTCCATCAAGTGGAACTTGTCCAAAAAAATCTGTATCCAAAGCACTTGCAGTTTCTCTTCCTCCACCTTCGCCAAATAGAAAGTTACGCTCGCCCGTGGTGGGATCCTCGAGGTAACTCATATTTTCCGCAACTCCAAGCAAAGGTACATTGACCTTATCGAACATGCGTGCTCCTCGACGAGCAACGTTAACTGCAGCTTTTTGTGGAGTAGTTACAATTACAGCGCCTGCCAGAGGCAACGTCTGAACCAAAGAAAGTTGGGCATCGCCCGTTCCTGGAGGTAGGTCAACTATTAAGGTGGAAACTGGACCCCATTTGACGTTTTCTGCAAACTGCTGAATGGTCTTCATGATCATGGGACCTCTCCAAACGACAGGGGCATCCTCATCAACAAGAAAGCCCATAGACATTACCTTTACTCCGTAGTTACAGAGTGGATGAATTGTATTTTCTTCTACTTCTGGTTGTCCAGAGATACCCATCATCAATGGAACAGAGGGACCATAGATGTCACAATCCATGATACCAACTGGTTTTCCATCAGGATTTTCCTCTTCATGAATGAGTTGTAGGGCACAAGCTAGATTGACCGAAAAAGTTGACTTTCCAACCCCGCCCTTGCCACTGGCTACAGCGATAATACGGTCGACTTCACCTAGTTGGCTGGGACGTTGTTCTGTTGGGCTTGCTGGTGTGCTTGAGGTCTTTGGTTTCGAAACAGTAATGCGTACATCCGAATTTTCGACACCCTCAGCAT
>CAJWWL010000110.1 GCA_913048125.1 uncultured Opitutia bacterium
CGCCATAAGAGACCCCACCTTTAATGCCGCCACCTGCCATCCATGCTGTAAAACAGTGTGGATTATGGTCACGACCGGGCTTACTGCCTTTCTGTGCGACAGGAAGTCGCCCGAATTCACCTGCCCAGACCACTAGAGTCTCGTCAAGCATTCCACGCTGCTCAAGGTCAGCGAGTAATCCAGCAATAGGTTGGTCCGTCTCTTGCGCAAACCCACTGTGATTGCCTTTGATGTCATTGTGGCCATCCCAACTGCGTTGGTTTGCCATTCCGCCAGAATAGATTTGTATGAAGCGTGTGCCGCGCTCGACAAGACGCCTTGCCATCATACATTGCGCGGCGAAGTGACTGCTTTTTTTGCTATCGAGCCCGTAGAGTTTTTTCAATGGCTCAGGTTCACCTGATAAGTCAAGTGCCTCTGGAGCGGCTGACTGCATGCGGTAGGCAAGCTCAAAACTTTCAATTCTAGCAGCAAGCTCTTCCTCGTATGGGCGCCTCTTGAAATCTTCACTATTGAGGAAGCTAAGGAGGTCAAGTTGTCGGCGTTGCCGGCTGCCGTCCTGTTCACGAGGGCGGTGAAGGTTGTCGATGGGGTCCCCCTTTGGGCGAAAGTGCGTGCCCTGGTAGACACTGGGCAAGAAGCCTGCGCCCCAGTTCGCAGCGTGCCCCTTTGGGAGTCCACGACCAAGAGGGTCGCTCATGACAATAAATGCAGGAAGATCACGACTGGACGAACCCAACCCATAGGTGACCCATGAGCCAGCGCATGGAAATCCCATTCTAGGCAAGCCACAGTTCATCATGAAAAGTGCAGGACTGTGGTTGTTTGACTCGGTATGGCCAGAGTGAATGAAGGCCATTTTGTCTACATGCTGACCAAGATTAGGGAAAATCTCCGATACATACTTGCCGCACTGCCCGCGCTGAGTGAACTGAAACGGACTTTTCATAAGGCCACCCACAGCATTTGCAAAAAACCCAGTAAACCGATCAAAGCCTTCGATCGACTGCCCATCCCTTTTCTCCAACTCCGGCTTGTAATCCCAAGTGTCAACATGGCTAGGGCCTCCATTTACAAATATCCAGATCACCGACTTAGCCTTGCCACCAAAGTGTGGCTTAGTGGGAGCGAGAGGATTCGTTGATGCATTAAGTAGGCCTTCTTCCTGTAATATGGACGTAAGGCCAAGTGCGCCAAAACCCATGCCGGCACGCGCGAGGAACTGACGTCGATTGATAGAGTGAAAGATTGGATTCATCGAAGGTAGCAGAATTCGTTTAGCGCGAATAAAGTTTGAGAAAAGTCAACAAGAGCAAGTTGTTCGGCGTTATTGTGACCAGCGATTTTATAGGCCTGGGTCTGATCTTTCAGAAAGACTTCAGTGGCTTTATATTCAACTTGTGAAGGTTTTCGCCCCAGAGCTTTCATGTACGCGTCTTCTATTGAATTCTCTTTATTTAGCCTACTTGCAAACTGGACTGCGCAGTTGCGGACGTGTGGACCGTTCATGAAAAGCAGAGCTTGTGGAGCAATTGTTGTGCTGATCCTTCGTCCTTGACTGACAAGCGGTTCGGGAGCGTCAAATAACTGCATGCAGGGAATGAGACGACTACGTTTGATCTGAAAGTAGATACTACGGCGTGTGCTAGCTTCATTGAGAGTCCCTTTTCCATAAAGGGTGGAGTCGAGTCTGCCGCTGACAGCAAGAATGCTATCGCGAATGACTTCCCCTTCCAACCTTCGGGCGGGATAATGGGCTAGGAGTGTGCGAGTTTGGTCATCAGTGTGTTCAGTGAACGATGACTGCCTCCAAGTTGCGCTATCGAGTATAAGCTTATGCAGATACTTAAGACGCCATTCATTCTCGATTAACCTAGAGGCTAGCCAGTCAAGCAGTTCTGGGTGCGAAGGCTTTGCGCCTTGTTTGCCAAAGTCGTTAGGGGTGGAAACTAATCCTTTGCCGAAATGATGTTGCCAGATTCGATTCACAATGACTCGAGCCATAACATGACCAGCCCCATTCTCAGTGTCGGTCAACCAATGAGCTAGAGCCTTCCTTCTATGGGAGGTTCGAGAATTCTCAGGAGGAGGAGTTTGCCAGTGGTCTGATTTTTTCCCATTTCGGACTAAGAGAGGAAGGAACGCTTGATTTACGGCCTCACCCTTCAGGTTGGGGTCGCCTCGATCCAGATAGAAAGTTTCCTTGTAATAATGAGGGTAGCCGCGTCCATCGGCATGGTGTTTGATAGGCTTATGCCCTTCACTGGAGACCATTACCTTAACTTTTTTTGAGGCAGGCTTGGCAGTTTCATGCTTAGCCAGAAGGGACTTTAGTTCACGCCAGCGGTCGTCTATGTTACGGTAGATTTTCAGTAGTTGGCTGCGTCTCTCTTCGGTAAGAGAACGGAATGAGCCAGGAGTGCCGACGGCGTTGAGCAGGGTAGTGAGCGCCTGTTCCTGAACCTCGCCTTTCAAAGGAGGCGTAGTTTTGGAAGAGACAGAGAAGCGGGGACGCCCAATGGTATGACTGGTATTAACGAAGTAGTCCATCTCGATGGTAAGCACTGAGGGTCCATCAAACTCAAGTGGTTGAGAGAATTCAAAGAGGGCTACATGTGGCTTGCCGATTTGCCCATCCACAGCCCAGCCAGTTTTGCGCTTATCGTTGTCGATTGAAGAGGCTACGGAAAGATATCCAGTGTTCTGCTGATGATCTGCACGTGGGTTAATAAGTTTTACGGACTGCCCCTTGCCATTATTATCCACTGGTTTAACGAAGACGCGAATATCACTGAGTGCGAAGTTACCGTTACCTGCTCGTCCCGGACCGTTACCTCGCATGGACTTGTCAGTCAAAGCTTCGATACGGATAGCAGTGATGCGGCGCAGATCAAGATTTGCGGTAACTACCCAGCGATCGACACTGGGATTGGGACCCTTTAACAAAAAAGATCCGTCAGATTGAGAGATGAATTGTGCACCGTCTAGGGATTTGGGTTCTGCATCACCGAGGGTAAACCAGTCCGGTTGCCTAATATTGTTTCCGGCAGGACTTTCTGCCCAATCACGGAATCGAGTGGGAAGTTCATCCTTCTCAAATTTCGTAAGGTTCTTTTGAAGACGTAACATCTCGTTCTCCCATTTCTCAAATTTAGAATCGTAGTTAGGATCGGGGATGGGTACGTCGATCTCACTTCGGATAGTGAGTCCAAAGGTGGATACAAAATTGTAATACTCCTTTGCAGAGATTGGATCGAACTTATGGTCATGGCAACGAGCACAGCCAATACTAAGACCCAGAAAGGCCATTCCTGTGGTGTTGGCCATATCGTCCAGTTCGTCGTAGCGTGCTGACTCAAACTCTTTTTCGGTCAACTGAGTAGGAAAGACCCCGGCGCCGAGGAAGCCTGTGGCCATGAGTGCCAGGTGGTTGTCCGGAGCTAGTTCATCACCTGCGACTTGCCATTGGGCAAACTGGTCAAACGGCATATCCTGATTGAATGCCTGTATGACGAAGTCTCGAAAGTGATAGGCATGAGGGCGGTCATAGTCTTGCTCAAAGCCGTGGCTTTCAGCGTAACGGGCTACATCAAGCCAATGGCGAGCCCAACGTTCACCATAGTGAGGGCTTGAGAGAAGGTTGTCGATGAGGCTCACGCCATCTTTGATTTCGATCGCCCCTGGTGGAAGCCCAATAAGGTCAAAATGAGCTCTGCGAAGGAGAGTTCCGGGGGTTGCTTCTTGGTTCAGGGAGAGTCCGACTGCTTCCAGTTTAGAAAGAATGAAACGGTCAATGCTGTTACGAACAAGATTCGTAGACTTAATCTTTGGAGGGACAGGGTCAGTGAGTTCGCGCCAGGACCAGTGCTGACTACGGACGGAACCCCAGTCTCTTTGAGGATCTACTTGCGAGCTTGCGGGATTGCCAAAGAACCCGAGCAACAAAACGTAAACCCAAAGGTTTCTTTTAATAAACCAAAGCATGGAGACGATACCAACAGGAAGCACCTAAGGTGCAAGGACTTCTAACGCCTGAGAAGCTTTGGGTGTTCATATTTGAAACTAGCTTCACGGAAACATTTAAATCGATTCATTCTTTTAGTTCTTCCAGACCCTCCGGTGGTTCAGGAAGTTGGTAGTCGGAACTGACTCGAGTGTCGGTCGTGACCTGATGAATTTCTTCATCAAAAACATTCCTGACCGAGCCAAAAGATTCTAGGAGATCCATTGTTTTATCACCTACATTCAGCAGGCTACTGACCCATTCAAGGCCACCATATTCATTATACTCCTTATATGTTGTGCCGTGAATGTTCCATTTGTTTTTGAAACTGTCTTTTGAATAGCCGTCCTCTCCAATCCAAATATCCTCATAGGTCATAGTACCGTCTTTTGCATATGAGACCCTGTGGAATGAAGAATCACCATCCTCCTGATAGCCTCCACTCCACGTGCCAATTATCTTTTGGCTGTAGTCGTCGGGGTGCTTTAGGACGTGCATTTCTGCTTCTTCCATCCTCTTGCGAATCCTAGAATCATAGTAGTAGGGGTTGGCCAGATTGGTAGCATGATGGGCAATGACTTTAAGGGAACTTGTCTCAGACTCGTTCAAGGAGAGATTTGCCCGAGCTTTGTACTGAGATGCAGTTTGTTGACGTAGATCGACTTTGAGAGTGCGGAACAAGGCAAGTAACTCGCTTAAAATGTATTCTTCATTACGAAAGGAAGTCGTCTGGTCGAGATCCAGAGCTTCAACGAGCTTAGGAAAGTTCAATGAGAGGTTGAATAGTGGTGTATGAAGAGCTTTCCGTATACTATCAGATAGCGGAACACTGGAGGTGTTTTCATCGAGTAGTTCAGCATGGTTGCGAGTCGCAACGAGCAACCGATTCCCCTTGGCGGTAATGGAGTAGTTACCTAGCGGGTTCTGGTTGTTGTTTCTGAGTTCTCCTCGGAGAGCCCGAAGGAGTCCTTTCTGAAAAATGCGTGTGTAGACTTCGGCAGCTGGAGGACTTGTTCCAATGGAAGCGACAAAGGTTGGAGAATCACGGTCTTCATCGATTCCAGAAAGAGCATAGGCAAGTTGTCCATTTAGCAGACTGGGCAGGTCATCAAAGTCGATGCCAAAATCTTCTTTGATCTCCTCTGGACTGACTCCCATCAAAGGAAGTACTAGGCGAAGTATTCCGAGACTAGGCTCAAGGTCGATGGAAAGTCCACCGTGCAAGAAGCTATCGGTTGGCAAGATGGCGAGTAGCTCGTCGGTGAGCGCTTCACCTCCTAGATTCAACTCGTTACCCTGACCCAAGTCGATATCGAGTTCACCAAGTGCCTCGCCGGGATTAAAGTTGAGCGACAAGCGAAGACTTGTATCAGAAAGAAATGCAGGGGGCGGTCCATTCTCACCCATGGCAAGTGCGAGAAAGGGCACAATTGGCTTCATGGAAACAATCACAGCCAGATCCTGAGTAATAAGCCAATCTTCGCTCAGTCTTGCCGGAGGTGCGTCTGATGATTTCAGCCACTTATCAGCCATCTTGGGTAAGGGAATGGTAGGCTTTGTGGATTGAATGTTTAGCATTGCGGAGACTCCATTGTGCGCAACGGCTATCTTATTATTCATCAGATGCACACGATGACCACCATCGGTATCTTCCCAATTATGAACCTGCCCTCCTTGCAAGGACTGTAGCTTGTGAATGAAGGACTCAAACTTGGGCACGCTACCAAGATGGGCAAGAATTCGAAACTCCAGCTTGGAGAAGTTGCTTATGGTGAGATGAAGAGCCTTTTCAGGGTCAATACCTGAGACGTCAGGAGGGCTTTCGATCAGCTTGGTAAGAAATGCGTGCTTCTGAAGTGATTGCTCATATCCAGGGGACTCATTGTCTATGTAGAACTGCTCTGATGCTGTAGAGTAACTGTGGGCTATTACAGGCTTATTAATAAAGGCTTCGTAATCAAGTTTGCCCATAATCAGGCCCGGGTGAAGAGCGACGACAACGATCGGATCTTTTGGAAACAGATTAACATGGGGAGGGATTGAAGATGATGACTGAGTTGCTCCGGAGGACTTCGGAGTCCCTTGGGGTTCATCTGATTCCTGTTTTTGCTGGGAGCAACCAGCGAGAAAAACTAAGAGTGCAATGACTACAGTTGGATTCTTCATAATCAGAACCCAACACTACAGGCAACTCATTGCAAATTGAATATACTCACCAAATAGACGCTTGAATAACCGGTGTGCGGCAGCGACAGCAACCAACTACTGGACAACTCTTTATATGTACTAGTGAGAGTGCCTAAGCGAGTAACTCAGTCATTTCACCAGTGCTGTCGGCAAACTTTTCAATTGGAGCGCCAAACTTGTCCATCATTGTGACGAAGAGATTGGAGAAAGGGGTCTTGCTGTCGAATTTGATAAACTGGTTATGTTTGAAACCTAGTTTACGTCCACCTGCAAGTACGGTGGGATAATTAGTGTTGTTGTGGGTCTTACTGTTGCTACTGCCATATAGGACCAAAGTAGAATCAAGTAAGTTCCCATCGCCTTCAGGTGTATCTTTGAGGCGCTGAAGGAAGTAAGCAAGTTGCAAAGCAAGAAATTGATCAAATTTACCAAGTGCTTCGGCACCTTTACCTTTGCCTGCACTGTGGGCAAGTCCATGCCAATTCCCTTTCTCACCAACAGCGGTAGGGAAAGCGTTCGCGATAGTGGTAGCGCCCGCAACTTGGCCAAGCATGAAGGTTGCGAGACGGGTGGTGTCAGTTTGGAAAGCAAGATACATTAGGTCATACATCGCACGGATGTATGCTTTAGGGGCATCTGGAGTCGCCGACAGATCTACCGTCGAGGGGTCAATTTTAGGTTTTGGAATATCCAACCACTTCTGAGAGGTGGCAACTCGCTTTTCGATATCACGAACCGAGTCCAGATACTCGTCGAGTTTTGCCTGGTCTTGTGTGCCGAGTTTACGACGAACACTTTTCGAATGCTCGAGAACTAGATCCAGTAGGCTATCTGTGTTTTCGAGACGACGTTGATGTGCTTTCCCAGACTCATCTTGGCCAAATAGCCGATTGAAAACTTGCTGAGGACTTGAGAGAGCGGGGACTGGACGACCATCCTTATTGAAAGATATGGTTGTGGAGCGAGTTGGTTCACCGACTCCGCCGTCAGAGGAAAGGTTAAGAGTAGAAAAACGAGTCTTTTGCCCAACGTATTGCGCAGCCAACTGGTCTAGGGATATGGAGTTATTATAGGTGGGGGGGGGTAGGAAAGCACCTGTAAGCCATGTATCCCCAGTATCATGACCACCTAGCTTGCGGCAGATCGGATGGGATAAACCACCTAAAATAGTTAGGTCATTCCGGAGGCTGTCTAAGGGTTCCAGAGGTTTGTTTAGGGTGAAGTCCGCTCCTTCACCGTTGGGAAACCAATTCCAATGGCCAAATTCAGTATCTGGCTTTGGTAGACTGACCCCAAAGGGGAAGTACACGAAGGCCATTCGTGTAGGTGTACTTGATTCGGCTTTCCCAGCAAGGTGAGTGGCTTCAAGCCAGGGTAATGCTAGAGAAGCACCTGTCCCTCGCAGAAAATTTCTTCGGTTAATTTGGGTTGCCTTCATTGTCTTATTCAAACCTTAAAATAGAACATTGCCTTAGAATGAGGACTTTGAAATTCGACGGATGAGAAAAAGTATGCCTAAAAGCTCAGGCTCATTCCCAGATCAAGAGCATGTAGTATGTCTGCACCCTCCTTTATCTGACCATAATCCTGAGACGTTAGCACTATGGAATGGTATCCTGTTCTGAGACCAAAGTTTTGCGTTATTCGGGCACGCAAGCCAACGCCACCTTGGAAGGTAAGTATTGAACCGTCACTCTCATCGAGAATGGTAGTTGTGGCAGTACTTGCCTTAATGGATTTAAAAGAGTTGCCTACACCCAAGTTGATGTAGGGGTAAATGCGATCACGAAGAAGCGGTGGGGTGTACCATTTGTAGTTTGCCATTAGCGAGAGCATACGGGAGGTTGTGTCTACATTAACTGTGTTATTGTTAGGTAGCCTGTGCGGAATATCTACGCTATCAAATGCCCCTAGGAGTTCTATGCTAACATAGTGATTGGGTCTGATGCTTCTAGCCAACGGAAAGCCGAATGATGTCGTAAATCCGTAGTAAACGCTACCCCCATCTATACTGGAAGCATCTCGGTCGACAAAAAACAAGGGAGAGACTTCGATCTCTAAGGCATACTTGGAGAAGATTGGTCCTTCGACCGGTCGACTGTAGAGATCTGCACCATGGTAAAACTGGGGAATGGCGTATTGGCCAGCCACGGGAATAGGGCCTGGCTCAGGAAAGAAGTGGCGTACGTCTTTGAGTGTGGTCTGTGAGCATAAAGATGATACTGAATTAATCAGCAGGAAAACCAAAAGGCTGTATCTCTTCAAAATCATCACCCTACTGTTGCACTTGCTGAGTTGAAGGGTTGATGAGAAGAGTCTTTGTGCCTCCAAGTACATCATCACGAAGGACGGCATGGAGATTTCCATCAGAGCCCACAGATAGAGCAGTGATTGTATGAGACTCGTAATGTTGGGGTGTAATTAGGGGAAAGGGGACTCCGCTAAAGTCTCCAATCAAACCAGTGAAGTCACCATTAACGTATTCGACATTTTGACTGGCAAGGTAGCGCGTTGCAGAGTAAGTGCCTGTATGATTATCTCGGTATGTAAGGGTGAGGGTAATACGTGCTGGAAGATCTTTGGTTCCACCGCTATCGGAAAGGATATCCTCAACGGACCACCCTGAGTATCGATTACCCTCTGAGTCGAATGCGTTGACGGGTTGATCAGAGGATAGTGTTAGGACCGCCTGACGTTTGTCCTCCCTGCGAAACCAAGTATAGTTACCTGCAATGAAGTCCTTGCCAGTGCCGAGATTGAAAGATTTTGTTTCATGTTTTAGTTCGATTACCTCAGCAATGTTGTTGGTGTCATGTGGTGTAAGTGTGAGATTGTAAATTGCTCCAGGAGTCACTGGTACTGGATTCTGATAAATAACGGGCTTTGGCTCGCCAGTTTTTGAAATCGAAAGAATGTGGGCTCTGTTCGAACCATCTAAGCTAGCGGTGTGTAAACCATCGGCCTCAGACCAGTAGATGCGATCGCTCTGTGATAGAATATGAATGTTTGTGGCGTTAGCCATTTCTACGACAGTGGAAATGGCACCAGTGCTTAGATTTAGTTTTTCTATGTTGCCGAAGGACTGCGTTGTATCACCCGATGGTTCGAGTTGAAAATAAAGCGAGTTGCTTGATTCGTCTAGGGTCAGCGCCGAAGGCTTTCCCTCAAAAACGGGAGCAGAGGTATTTTCAAGCAAGTCCCAGTTCGAGTTTTTATTCGAATATGTCCATAGATCTCCATGAATGTAGACCCAGGAGGCAAATCCATTAACGTAGACCCAGGGATATGCTCCCCACCAAGTCCAACCATTCACACCGGCAGCAGGTAGGTCATGATGCCATTGACCCGTCGGTTGACGAAGAACAGAAATGTCTCCTTCCATCCAACTCCAGTCGTCCTCTCCTTGGTCGTAAACCCATGGATAAATGCCTAGCCAAGCCCAACCAGTAAGGTCATTGGTGTAAACATCAGACTGCTTGGCGACAATACTGTGATCACTTCCATCCAGTCTGATGGAGCGCACTGCATCATCTCTGGTCCAATAAAGCTTTTGGTGCGACTCAGAATAGATAGCTGATTTAGTAAAGGGTACAAGAACTTGAAGATCTTCACCAAAAAGTCCTCTGCTTTCAACTCGTTCACCAGCAGCCCAGATTACCTTGTAAAAAATACGACCCGCAGCCTTATCTAAGTGAAGTATACTAAGGGTATCACCCTCATTTGGAGAAGATGTAATTAAGTCATCCGGTTCACGACCAGAAGGGTCAGATGCGATAAGTACTGATTCGTCTACAACCAGGAAACTTTTGGATTTTTGTGCATTAATCAGACTTTGCGTAGTTAGACCTGAAACATGATTAGCAATGCCAGAAGATAACACACTGCCGTGACTAATACTGACAAATGAGAAAGCAAAAATTAAAGAAACCTGGTGACGCAAGTTGCACATTCTGTAGATCTATAAATTGTTTCTTGTGCAGTTTAGTCTTTCAATACTAAAGAACCCCGGAGCGGTAGAGATCCGACCGGGGTCTTGGATTTGAAAACAAAAGTGGAATTAGAAAACGTAACGGAAACCTAGATCGATGATATTGTGCCCACCATCGACTTTAGCATCTGCCTCACCAGCACTGAGGTGGCGATATCCAAGATTAAAATTGTAGCTTTCAGCAAAAGTGAGTCTTGTGCCAAGTTGAAACTGCCAAGCAAAGTCCGTCGACTTCTTTTCTGCTGCGCCAGTAGTTTTCATTTTGTTCGAAGAAAATCCGAGACCGACTCCTGAATAAAGGCCAAACACATCATTGGCATTCCAGTTTAGCCTGTAATTCAATAGCAGTGGAGTGGAACTACCATCAAAAGTATGCCCGCCTTTTGTGCCCTCAATACCAAGGAACGCTACTTCTGCCTCAAGAGTGTGGTTGAAATAGTCATTGTCAGATAACTGCCATCCTAGATTCGGTGCAAACCCTACCTCAGACCCGAGGTCGTTGTTGTCGTATAACAAAGAAAGACCAATGCTTAGGGATGCCTGTGTAGCAGTGCATAGAAGGGTAAATATTGCGATGGGACCGATAAACTTGTTCATAAGTTCTTGTGTCAGTTGGGCTGTTATGCTTTAAAAAAAAGGGTCTGTACCAAATTGAAGGTGGTACTGGATATCAAGCTTTTTTTAAACCCAACAGCACTCACTACTGGAGACACGTAGCCAGAATTTTTCGCACACTGAAGTGAGCCCCTCTTGCAAAATAATTAGA